>NZ_JBMQOC010000024.1:0-72338 GCF_053550995.1 Parapedobacter sp. | reverse complement strand
GTTTCGGTCAGCGTGACCAAATCGTAAACGTACTCCCATTGAAACCGGGCGGGGTGGCTTCCTTCTCTCTCGATGGAGCCGACATGCTCCAGGTAATTCTTTATTGGGGTTCCATATCTCAAAGTTCTTTATCAAAATTGGTAATGAACACAAATGCATGGTGCAGGAATCTCATACGAAAACAATATTCTAATCCCTATTACAAAACTATAAAGGCCCCACAACAATAAAAATCCTTGAAAACAGGGATTTCAAGATATTTCCGAACGCCGTAATTTTGGGATATCAAGTGATACATCTATGAGAATTTATTTGGCGTTTATTCTACTACTTTCCACCGTATTTTCAAGTGATGCGCAGGAAAAGAACGATGGCTTATTTTATCCCGACCTCATCCCCATAGTGAAAAACGGGCTATATGGTTATTGTGATAAGGATAAAAAGGTCATCATCGAACCGCAGTTTGAAGGGGCCGCATTTTTCGGGGAAGATCTGGACTTCCACGACATCAAGGACCCCAAAAAGAAAATATTCGGGAGCAGTGCCTACGCCACCGTGTGGAAGGATGGACAGCGGATGCGTATCGATAAAAAGGGAAACGTGGTGTATCGGTATAATCCAGAAGATTTTAATGAAATCCGTCCGAAAGAAAGCATAAACGAGTCAATCAAGCATTCTTATGAAAAGTTTCAGGACGACCAGACCTTGCTATGGGGGGTGCACGATATAGCAACAAGCGAGGTGTTGATTCCTGCACGGTACAATATCCATGAAGAATTATATTCCGACTTCCACGTACCCCAGTATCCACTGATCCTGGTCTCATCACCCCGTGGTGGGAGTAAATTCTATGTTGGGTTGAATGGAACGGAATACATTATCCGACCAGAAAATGAGCCTGAACCAAAATAATGATCGCAGTATAGATGAGCGTATTTACAAAAGATAATTTCCCTGAGATAAAATCCGAACCCAACTGGTTTTGGACCTGGTGCATCCGGATCGTGTTTTTCCCACTATTCGGTTCGCTTGTTTTATGTTTTTACATCACTCCCGTTTTATTTTATGTAGACGATATGATTGAGGGTGGACAGTTATTCGCTTTCGGCATCATCTACTATCCGATCGTGATTTGGCTGAGCTATATCGCCGTACGATACCTAAAACGTATCAAAAGCAAGGCGGTCAGACATATCATGGTAAACCGTAAGGGGATTTTTTATGAGCAGTTAGACGGTGCCGTTGAATCCTTGTTGTATAGCCAGTTGGAGAAATCATCAGATGACATAATCGTGTACGACGTCTTTATAGGTTCAAACCGCGTATACACGGGAACCACAACGTATAGCCAGACGTTTTTGAAAGTTTTTTTGAAAGGTAACGAACAAAAGGTACGATTTTTTCATCCGGATGTGGCTTATAGTTACTACGCTCGAAATAACCGCTCGCTCAGAAGCCACTTTATACAGGGAGTCACACTTTTTCGTCCCGATCTACGCATCGCACCCAATGTTTATTCCGAGTTTTCTATCCATCCCGAAACCTTTGAATTTGACAAAAAACTATATTGGCAAGCCATTGTTTTTGCGATCATTTTCATCATTTTGTTATTTATCGGTATCGAATGGTATATGAAATACCGATTTGGGGATTCTTTAATTTTTTGAGTATGGCACATAGCTAATTTTAAACCATCATGAAGAGAACTATTTTTAAAAGCGGCCACTGTACCATGGTTATGCTGCTTACGTTGATACTACTGGTTTCTTGTGATCGGCAGACCCGAACCACAAAAGATTTTGTGTGGGACGAAGATGTAAAAGAACTTACCGGGGGGAGTCTACATACCTGGCTTCAGAAAGCACCTTTTGATAACGAACTGGACAGACACGGGGATGGTGTGGTTATGATCACCAACGCCAGCCAGGTATTCCCTTTTATGGGCCGTTATTATAATGCCGTAGAAGAACTGGGTCGGTACTATAGCGATGATACTGTCATTTTCCAGGAAACGGAAATCCTGTTTCAGGATTCTCTTTGGGGTGACCTGTTGCTTCATGCAACGCTGCTCTACGATGATCAGGAGGTTTTTCTAAGCGATAGTTACTACGAAATGGGCAGTCCTCTCTTTGGCGGGGTAGAGGCTGTTACGGATATGCACGAGTCATCCCTATCCGAAACAGCGGTTGTTGCCAAGCATCCCGGATATAAAACAGGAATCTATTGGGCGTGGGCCAATTATCAGCATTATTTACTGGGATTTTACCAACAGGGCCAACTGGTTTTTGAAACCGTTGTGCCATTGCGGGGCGATACTTTGGCCACGCTCGATAAACTGAAAGAGATCAACCAAAAGCTCGGATTGAATATTCCGGAGTGGGAAAATGCCCGGATAGCGGACTTGCAACGCGTCGAACAACCCAAAACCTTTTGGCAAGACCCGTTTGTGGGCATCTATCCGAGTATGCCCACAGACGACGTTTACCTCAAAACAAAAGACACGCCTTTCGTTCAGGACGACAAAGCACGCAAAGGCGATTATTACTTTTCATACCCTTCAGAAGGAGGTGATGTTTTCTTCTACACCATGATGCAGCAAACTGAACTGAACATGGAGGATTTCAACAAAGCAAATAAAAAGATGGCCAAGTACCAGTATAGCAATCATGATATTTTCTATGAGGAGCACCCCGGGAACGGTTATGTAAACGGCCTTGCAAAAACCTATTTTAAGGGCAATCGGTACCTGGAAATACACTTTGGTTACCCCGAAAAGGACAGGGAAGCCAAGCAACGGATGCATGATGTAATAAGATATGTCAAAATGCTTAATTACGAAGGGTAGTATATTGCTCCATGGTTGCCATGGATGAAGCGGGATCGCTTAAGGATGATTTTGAACCTTTATGATAATTAGCAAAGCATAGCACGATGGCAGGTTGGGTTATTTCATTGATTGGTTTTATCCTACTCTTCAACGTTGTTAGCAAACAGCGTCGGAAAGGCAAAAATGTATCCCTGATACATAAAATATTAGCCTGTATCCTGTGCTTCCATATCAACGGGTTAGGGAGTTTGTTATTGTACGAACCCGTTTTGGCGGTTTTTGATATCAGCACGGACGGGTTTATGAACATGAACGGTCTGGTTACCGCGGCAGTTATCTGGATGGTGATTGCCGTCATCGTGTTGGTGGTGACATCCTATGCCAAAGAACTGTTAGGGTCGCTTTACGGCACGGTACGAACGACACAAAAAGTATTTTTATTCCTGCCGATTATCCTTGTTATGGTATTTCTCTTCGTGGTGAGCTTTAAATGATTTAGAAACAATGACAACATATCATTTCAAATACCAGAACAATAAGGGTGGAAAATATTTCTTGTTAGCCATTTTTGGTCCATTTCTGACCATTTTTCCAAGTATTTTTCTATTCGATTTTGTGACCGGTTTTCTTTGGTTCAGCACACTGTTGGCTATTTTTCTGATGGTTTATGGTCTATGGAGATTCCACAAAACATCCAGGGGCAGTGACATCATCACGGTAGACAGCGAGGGGTTTACTTCCAAAGACTATGGTCGGGTACTTTTTAGCGACATCCACAGTATTCCTCCCTACGGTGCTTTACAGGCACCGCCGCCCTCCATGCGGATCAGGCTGCACAATGGGAAAAAGCTGGTTTGGCAGCTTGATGCCAATAATCCCAAGGGCAAAGACGATGCCCTTACTTTTACTGCTTTTCGGGAAGTGTTGTTGGAGCATCTTAAACAGCAAACACAATCAGCACCTCCGGAAATTTCGATGGAGACCGCCCAAAGGGTCGATGTCGAGGCCATTACGGACAGCCCAGTGCGACCAGAGCCCATAAAAGTCCCTGCGGTGCAAATGGAAGTCATCGAGCAGCTGGAAAGGCATAAAAAACGGGATGTAAACTACAAATATATCACCATTCCTATCGGGCTGGCATTCGCGATCCTAGCGTTCGTGCGTACCTTTGGCGAAGACATAATCCGTGAACATAAGGACAAAGAATTTGAAGATGTCCGTAATATGATCCTTCATGTGGAAACGGATTACCGAGCCAACATACAGGAAGCGATACGTGTGGCAAAAACGTATGCACGGAAATTTGGCCCTGTATATCTATTCACCAATGATCCGGAGAGTAAAATGGAGTACTTGCCCAACATCAAAAACAATCCGTATACGCCCGAAATCGCAGTTGTTGGACTACGCCGGGTGGAGGATAATAAGAAACTGGAAGCCTATATCGAGCATCCCGATAGTGTTGATTATTTGCTGATGGTCTCCAAGCCGTCCCTCGGTTTTTCCACCATAATGCAAGAAAATGTGTTCAGCAAAGCGGATAGCACAGCTGCCGTGGTTTACTTTGCGGTTTATAATCCGTATGAATCGCTTCCGACCAGTTTTCGCAATCCGTCTGATACGACGTTCCGCCCGATACAATACACCTCCTCGATCCAAATACCCAAAGTGGGAAAATTAACCGGGAAGCTACTGGAGAATATGGATTTTGCTTCCGTCCGGGCCATCCTCCAACAATACAAGAAGACTTATTTTTACATGGCGGTCAAGGAGCAGGACGGTATGCCACCCGAAAGATTTGAAGAACTGAAAAATCTGGTAATCGCGAATTTTGAAGAACACGATATTCCGGCAGATCAATTCCAGGGTAAACGTTTTAATGCCGAATAATTAAGTGGAATATCTACAACAGTTGTGCAAAATGTAGCAAGTTCTTCCCTTATCAGCGTTCCTCTTGGCTTGCGTTAGTTTATTCGGCGAGACCGGTTATTCGGGTTCTATCGCCAAAAACGTATCTTTATCTGCGGATGACGAAATTAACGAACAGCGCCATGCCGTATAGGCTGGAGCGGCTTGGCGTCTTTATTTATAAAGTATTGCTATGGCTCTCCCTGGGGCTTGTTATCGGTTTGTTTACCGCCGAGATGCAAGGGTTTATATCGGTCTGGTTGCTTTTTGTACTCATTCCGGGTAGTATTGGGTTGGCCTGGGTATTTGCCCAGGTGTTTGTTGGATATACGGACCATAAAGCCCGAACGGCTACATCCGACTTGGCCTCCGGTAGGACGAATGCCTCCGCCGCACGTATAGACAGCGTTGATTATGCCGGTGTACGATTAATGGAAAAATGGGACCTGTTGGTCATAAAAATGACCGTATTTTCGAAGTTTACGCCACCCTTTCAGACAACGATACGCCAGTTGATGACAACCGAACAAATTGAGCAGCTGCAAGAGCAGAATGTTGTCACGTTTTATGAAGACACCCATAACCCCGGCTATGGGAGGGTGTCTCTTACACGACCAGCAGGGGAGCGTTTGACAGTCGAAACTACATTCCGGGCGACTAAAATCTATCCTGAGCGAAGTAAAAGCTCGTTTTTACTGTTGATTGGGCGTAATTCGACCATACTGACACGTTTGGTAAACATGGTGTTGATTTTCGCACTGTTTGGTTTCGGCTTTCTTTCGCCTTTTATGGTTACGGGCAATGTGGACTGGCTACGCTTGCGCGTAACCTATTTCCCGCAGAGGTTGGTTTTTGAGTACAAAGGTAATTTTAATGCGGAAGCGTTCAGAAAAACTTATGCTAAAGCTATTGCGTATATCGGTGACCGGCCAGTCGAATCCTTGCTTTTTTACAAAGATTATACGGTCGTAAGGGTAGAAGACCCCGATAACCCCGGCTACATCGAGCATGCGATCATTCGTGGGAATTCTGTGGAAGAAGGTATCCTGTCATTGACGACCTCCGAGCCCGATCGGCTGTTCACCGTCGGCTCAGTTAGCTTCGAACGGTTGCGAAAAGTACTGGATGATGTCGCAACTGACCATGATATGGAAGATATCTTCTACATCGGAGTTCGAAGAGATACCCGTTGGGGAACGCGGGACGGCCGTATCCCCCCTGACTATAAACAACATCCTGTTGATATCCACGTTCTGTTTCGTCGGGATAGTGAGTCGTTTCATTATCATGGTGAGACAGGCGTGCGATTACCAAGGTAAAAAGGGCAGCCCCTTCTTGTTGGTGCGCCCCAGCTTGGGTGATTTCCCCAGTTACAGATTTAGTTTCCGGACGCGCAGGCAGCGTCGACGTCCGTTGATAACCTGTCAACGTATCTGGAAAGTATATCCGTGTCTATCGATTGGGTGTATCGCCTTTGCAAGCAATATACATCCCATCGTTTTCTTACCTTTGTCTCAACTTAGTAAGAACATGACGCTAGTACAACTGGAATATATTGTGGCGGTGGATACCTACCGAAGTTTCGTGGCCGCCGCAGAGAAATGTTGCGTAACCCAGCCGACCCTGAGTATGCAAATACAGAAACTGGAGGAGTCTATCGGTGCCCGTATTTTCAACAGGAGCAGACAACCTATCGTGCCCACAGAAATGGGTATAGAGATTGTAAAACAGGCCCGGATTGTACTCAACGAGAGCCGTAAAATCAATGAGTTGGTACAATTGAAAAAAGGTGAACTGGAAGGAGAATTACGCATCGGCGTTATTCCAACCATCGCACCCTACCTGTTGCCACGCGTATTAGGTAGTTTCATGCAGAAGTTCCCGAAGTTGCAATTGCAGATATGGGAATACACTACCGATAAGATCGTGGAACAGCTGAAACTGGGGCTGTTGGATTGCGGGGTGCTCTCCACGCCGGTATATGACCCGTCTGTGTTGGAGCGCCCGCTCTTTTATGAGCCTTTTGTAACCTATATTTCGGCAAAAAGTGCATTGGTGGCCAAACGGGAAGTAACCGCCGAAGATATATTGAGCGACAAGCTATGGTTACTCACGGAAGGGCATTGTATGCGGGGGCAGGTGCTCAACATCTGCCAGCGGAAGCGGAGTATGGACCCGCATGGTACTTTCGAATACAATACCGGAAGTGTAGAAACCCTCAAAAGGATGGTAGACAGCAATTCAGGCGTTACCATTTTGCCCGAACTGAGTGTTGCGGATTTCGACGAAGACCACCTAGCCCGTGTACGCTACTTCAAAGCGCCAGAACCCGTTAGGGAAATTAGTTTGGTAACCACCCGTAATTTTCTGAAAGAGGTGGCTATCGATGCGCTCGAAAAGGAAATAATCGCTTCCGTTCCGGAAAAATTCAAATCAAAGAAGAAGAAGTACGTCATGGAAATTGATTGACGCACCGTTGGATATTTAATATAATTCCGTCTCCCTTATGCTGCTATGCAGATTCCTTTTCGTGTTTTTTATGGTGCTCCTTGGACTGGCCGTATCTGTTTTTTCGCAGACCAAGCACACCATAAGCGGCCATATCCGCGATGCACAATCGGGCGAAACCCTTATTGGCGCCAGTATCCGACTAAGCACCGATGTCGCCGTAGGTGTCCGTGCCAATAGTTATGGATTTTATTCGCTTACCTTAGGCGATGGCAACCATACGCTGGTGGTTTCGCACGTTGGCTACTCACCGCAAGAACTGGCTATCGAATTGACGGCAGACACGGTAATAGACATCGAATTGCGTAGCGGCGAGCTGCTGCAAGAGGTCATCGTTAACCAGTCGGCCGCGGATGACCAGGTGCGGAGTCCCCAAATGGGCCTCACCCGGGTAAATGTGAACGAAATCAAGCATGTACCCGTACTGATGGGAGAAAAGGATGTGCTGAAAACTATCCAGCTGCTGCCGGGGGTATTGTCGGGCGGGGAGGGGAGTAGCAATTTCTTTGTGCGGGGCGGTGCCGGCGACCAGAACCTGATCTTACTGGATGAAGCCATGGTATATAACGCTTCGCACCTCTTCGGTTTTTTCTCTACCTTCAATTCGGATGCAATTAAAGATGTGAAATTGTACAAAGGGGGGATGCCTGCCCAATACGGAGGCCGCCTGTCGTCTGTGCTCGATATCACGATGCAGGATGGCAACAAGAGGGCTTTCGGTGTTGAAGGCGGTGTGGGCCTTATTGCTTCGCGGCTGAAAGTGGAGGGACCCATTGTGAAAGATCGCGGCTCTTTCGTTGTAAGCGGGAGGAGAACTTATGCGGATGTATTCCTTAAATTGTCTAATGATGAATCTGTGAAAAACAGCCAATTATATTTCTATGACCTTAATGCGAAAGCGAACTATCGGCTCGATGATTGGAATACGCTCTACCTTTCGGGGTATTTCGGGAGGGACGTGATGGGCTACGCCGGCCTCTTCGGTTTCGACTGGGGCAATTCAACGGGCACATTGCGGTGGAACCGCATTTGGGACAACCGCTGGTTTTCGAATACTACCGCTGTTTACAGCAACTTCAACTACAATGTCAATATCGAAAGCGACGATTTTAATTTCGTCATTGCATCACGCATACAGAACTACAATCTTAAACAAGATTTTCAATTTTTTGCGACGAATAAAAGCACTTGGCGCTTCGGCTTCAATGTGCTCCACCAAGGAATCTCGCCCGCCAATATCGATGCTGACGAAGAAACAGCTGTAAATAGCTTGCAGTTGGAAAACCGCAAGGGGCTGGAGCTGGCGGGCTACCTTTCGCACGAGTGGACGCCTATGCAGCGGCTGAATGTGATCTACGGACTCCGGCTGACGAATTTCATGCTCTTCGGACCGGGCACGTTTTATACATATGATGGGGACGGCGATGTGACGGGCAGCGATAGCTATGGAAGCGGTGATGTGGTGCAACATTACCTCAACCTGGAGCCCCGTTTGTCGGCGAGCTTTGAGCTCGCCGCAGACAACAGCCTTAAACTGTCTTATAACCGCAATGTACAGCACCTGCACCAGTTGACCAATGCTACGGCGAGCCTTCCTACCGATACATGGGTGATGAGCAGCAATAACATCAAGCCGCAAGTGGCAGACCAGGCAGCTTTGGGTTATTACCAGAACTTCGGCGGTGATCGATATGCGTTTTCGGTCGAATCCTATTATAAATACATGCAAAACCAGATCGATTACCGCAATGCCGCCGACTTGCAGGCCAATGAGCACATAGAAGGCGAACTTCTGTATGGCATTGGGCGTGCCTATGGCGTGGAGCTATACCTGAAAAAACAGAAAGGCAGATTGAATGGATGGTTGAGTTATACCCTGGCAAAGAGTGAACGGCAGTTTGATGACATCAATGACGGGATGTGGTTTGATGCACGGCAAGACCGCACCCACGATATGTCTGCAGTGGCCATGTACCAGCTATCGCCCAGATGGAACCTTTCCGCAACGTTTGTCTATAGCACAGGCAATGCGGTGACCTTCCCGAGTGGGAAATATACCGTGGATGGACAGACCCTCTGGTATTACACCGAGCGGAACGGTTACCGTATGCCCGACTACCACCGGCTTGACTTCGGTGCCACTTGGGAGTCGAAAGCAACCAAGCGTTTCCGGTCAAGTTGGACATTCGGCGTATATAATGTGTATAACCGTAAGAACGCCTATATCATCGATTTCAGGGAGAGTGAAACCAATGCAAACGTGACGGAAGCGTACCGCATCGCGCTATTCGGTATCATACCATCGATTACATGGAATTTTAAATTTTAGATGATGAACAGATTGTATTTTATAATTCTGATAATCAGTTTTTTTTCACTTTCATGTGAAGATATTATAAATATTAACTTGAACGACGCCGATCCGCAGTTGGTCATTGTGGGTACGGTAAGCAACCGATCGCACGAACAGCAGGTTACCATCAGCCGCACGGTATCCTTTGATGTGGCCCAGTCGTACGACCCGGTGTCGGGAGCGGAGGTGATGGTAGTCGATGGGGCAGGGCGCGTGTTTCAGTATCGGGAAACGTCGCCAGGCGTATATGTGGATAATTTCAGGGGCCACGAAGGTGAGCGCTACGACCTATCGGTACGTGTGGATGGGCAGGCTTTTACCGCGACATCGACGATGCCGCGGTTGGTCGCACCCGACTCGATCGGTACCGGCATTAGGACATTGTTCGGCGAGGAGCAGAAATTCATCAGCCTCCGGTATGCCGACCCGATCGATGTACCGAATCATTATCGATACCTTTGGCGTGTCAATGGCGGTCCTTTGGTAATGCTGCGCGTATCAAACGATAAGTTTAATGACGGCAAATATGTAAGTGAAGATTTGATGGATTTCGATACCGAGCTTGTTGCTGGCGACTCGGTGACGGTATGGATGCAAAGCATCGATGTGGCTGCATATGAATTCTGGAATGCCGTCCAATCGACCAATCCGGGCACGGCCGCGCCGGCAAACCCACCTTCACCCTATGGCGCAGGTGCGCTAGGCTATTTCAGCGCATATGCGGAGGTAGAAATGTCTGCAGTAGTTCAGTAAGGGACGTTCGGTAGCTATAACACACCGAATGCATAACCATGGCCTAGCCAATGCTCAATGGCGCGGGGTAGGGCATAAGTGATGCGTGGCGCAGCCTTGATGTTGTCGTGAAAAACAACGATGGAGCCATTACGTGTGTATTTGATGACATTTCGTAAGCATTTATCAGGGCTGAGGCTAGTGTCGAAGTCGCCGCTTAGTACGTCCCACATGATGATATCATATGTTTCATGCAGTCGTTTATACTGCGAGCGGCGGCCACGTCCATACGGTGGCCGGAATAAATTGGTGTGCGTGAATTGCTGGCACCGATCTGCATTTTGCAGGTAAATATCGTCTGGCGTTTGCCATCCATTGAGGTGGTTGTAGGTATGATTGCCTATGCGATGGCCATTTTCCACCAAGCGATCGAACAATTCAGGATGTTTTTTTATATTTTCGCCAACACAGAAGAATGTAGCCTTGATGTCGTAGTTTTTTAAGGTATTTATAACGAATGGTGTAACATCCGGTATCGGGCCATCGTCAAAGGTGAGAAAAATGCATTTCTCCGCCCGACTTCGATGCCAGGTAAGTGTGGGATAAAACCACTTGAGGAAAACGGGCGGACGGACTGTATACATAGAGCGCATACAAAAGAAACAAATAAAGATCACATATTGAAAAAGTGAACCGCATGAAGAGAAGTTTCCTATACCTCGTTTATTCTGTTGCCGGTTGCTGCTTGGTGCTGCTGGCGCCTTTGCGGAGTGTAGCGCAGAAGCTGGTACCCATCAAAGTAGCGATATACCATGCGCTCGACAACAACTTGCAAGTAAAGCAAGCCCGGTTCCAAGCTGCTTTATCTGAAGAGGACCTGAAACAGGCTAAGAGCCAATTTTACCCCACGTTGAATGCTGATGTAAACGGAAGTATGCGGTTTGGGCGCTATTTCGATCAATATACCGCCCAATTGGTGCCTTCGGTAAACACGGCTAGCGGCGGTGTTTCAACAGATATTCCGATTTTCCAAGGCTTTCAACGTATCAATCAGATACGGGCCAACAAAAGCCAACTTGCGGCCGACCAAAGCAATGTAGAAAAGGCCAAGAACGACCTCGTACTATCGGTAGCCACCACGTATTTGGAGGCGCTGACGAACCAAGACCTGCTCACGGCGGCCGAGCAACAGCTGAAGTTATCACAACGGCAGCTGGAAGTGGCCAACGCCAATTACGAAGTAGGGAACAATACGCTGGCCGACCTTTCGCAGGCGAAGAGCCAGGTGGCAACCGACGAATTGAATGTAACGTCTGCGAGAAACGCGTATGAGCTTTCAATGCTGAATCTGAAACAACTGATGGAAATGGATCCGGCCGAAGACATCATGCTGGAAAAACCAGACATTGAGTTGGTAGAGCAGACGGCCGTGGTCTATGATGCGGGAGAGGTATTCGCCACGGCCTTGGCGTCCCAGCCGGACATCCAGGCCGCGGAGTTTTCAACGGAGGTGGCAAAGACAAACGTTGCGATTGCAAAAGGTGCATATTACCCTACATTGGGATTTGGTGCAGGCTACAATACCAGCGTCTCTTCCGTGGCATCGAGGCTGGTGGGGATGGATGCAAACAACGAGCCGATTTATGAACGTGTTAATTTCGGCGACCAGTTGAAAGAGAACGAGAGCCCTTACATCGGTTTGAGTTTGCGGATACCCATTTTCAATCGGTTCCAAACGCGTACAAGTGTAAACAAGGCGAAGATAAATTACCAATATGCATTGACGAACGAACAACTGGCGAAGAATAACCTGAATAAGATCATTGCGCAGGCCGTACTCGATCTGCGTGCGGCGAAAACACGGTACCATTCCACAGAAACTGCTTTTGCTTCCGCAAAGGATGCGTTTGAGGTCATCAGCCAGCGGTATGAGGTGGGCTTGGCCAACTCGGTGGAATTATTCACGGCACAGACCACCATGAACAAGGCCGAATTTGATCACATCCAGGCACGGTATGATATCTTGTTCCGGAGCAAAGTGATCGATTTCTACTTGGGCAATGAGATAAATTTCGAAACCGGGATGTAAAAATAGTATGGATGGGCGGGCAATTGTTAAAAGAAAAATAACTAGACGAAAACTAAACATAATAACAACCAACTCATAAATAAACGATGGCAAAGAAGAAAAATACGCTTAAGTATGTGTTAATTGGAGCGGCAGTCCTGTTGGTGTTCGTTATCATCGCGAATAAGATGGGATGGATCGGCCAAGGTGACGTAATCAAGGTTGCCACAGACAAGGCAGAAAAGAAAACCGTGAATGAACAGGTTTCTGCCAGTGGTAAAATACAGCCGGAGGTGGAAGTGAAACTGAGTTCCGAGGTATCTGGTGAAATCGTAGAGCTTACTGTAAAGGAAGGCGACGTGGTGACCAAAGGGCAGATTTTATGCCGCGTGCGGCCGGATATACTCCAATCAGGATATGACCGGGCAGTAGCATCACTGAATGCCCAGCGTGCGAGCTTGGCCATGGCCGAGCAGCAGCTGAAACAGCAAGAAGTCAATTTCACTAACCTAGAGGCAAATTATAACCGGAATAAGGAGTTGTTCGATAGGAAAGTAATTTCTGCTGCCGAGTTTGACCAGGTACGGGCCGATTATGAGAGTGCCCGGGCGACGCTGGAAGCCCAGCGGCAGAATGTGCTGGTTACCAAATACGGTATCGACCAGTCTGAAGCAACCGTAAAGGAGGCCGGTGATAACTTGGCCCGTACAACGATCTATGCGCCCGTAGATGGCGTGATATCGCTCTTGCAAGTGGAGCTTGGCGAGCGTGTGGTAGGCACGGCACAGATGGCCGGTACTGAAATCATGCGCATAGCCAACATGGATGCCATGGAAGTGGTGGTGGAGGTTAATGAAAACGACATCAATCGCGTCGCACTCAATAATGAAGCGAGCATTGAGGTAGATGCATTCCAAGGTCGAAAATTCAAAGGGATTGTCACTGAGATTGCCAGTTCGTCTACTACGGCCGCTACGGCCAGCAGCGCAGCGGGCACCGACCAAGTAACGAATTTCAACGTGAAGGTGCGGATATTGCCTGAGTCTTATGACGACCTACTGAAGGAAAATCTCGAAAACCCATCGCCGTTCCGCCCGGGATTGTCCGCGACGGTCGATATACACACCCAAAAGGACACCGGTTTGGCCGTTCCCATCCAAGCCGTAACGACGCGTGAAGCATCATCTGGCGGCAGTGATGCCGACACCACAGCAAAAACTGACACGGCGACGGCACCGGATAAGCCGGCTATGGGTGTTGGTGATAAAAAGACGAATGAGTATGTCTTTGTTTATGATGCCGAAAGTAATACCGTGAAACAAGTTACGGTGACCACAGGTATCCAGGATGACATGTATATTCGTGTTCTATCGGGCCTCAATGAAGGCGACGAAGTGGTCTCCCGGCCATTCAATGCCATTACCAAAACGTTGAAAGATGGCAGTAAAGTGGAAAAAGTAGATAAAAACAGCCTGTTCTGATAGATATTTCGTATAACCTCAGTGCATAGCACGCTTGGCGATGGAATCGATACGTAATTGGACGATTCCATCGTTTTCATTTTCAAGCAACGCGGTGCAGTCGACATCCAACACTTCAGCGATTTGGAATAAACGTTCAAGAGATAGTTTGTGAAACCCGAGCTCGAGTTTGCTGTACGCATTTTGGGATATCCCGATTTTGCGGGCTACATAGTCTTGGGTATAATTGCGGTACTCCCGGACACGCCGGATGTTACTGGCAACACTTTTTGCCTTGGCGATAGGTTTCATCATATCGTGGTCATCCTATATATAGGGTTCATAAGCAGTAATGCAAAGTAATTAAGCTTGAACAATATCCGGGAAGTTTATTCCGTTTATTTCATTCATAAAAAGGTAGCCCATCGGGCTCTCCGTATTCCTTTTAATTGTATTTTATTCCTTATAGTTGTTTGATTTACAGGTGTCCCCGTGTGATTTCCATCATAAAATGGCGTTCTTTGTGATGGCAATGCAGTGAATGGTTGTCAAAAAGGGGACGCTGAAAACCTTTCAATCGAGTAGGCACTAATTAAAACTTACATTATCTATGAAGCTTCAAGAATTGAACGAGCAGGAATTGAAAGCCACCAATGGTGGGTTGTTGGGGTTGTTTAACGGTCCGCTGGTTGGTGGTTTGGCAGTAGGCGACCTGCTGTCACTCACCGTGGTCGGAACCGATGACAAGATCGACGCGAATGCGAGCGTTAACCTGAACGGGTTGGCAGGCGGATTAGGCGGCGGCGACCTTCTTGGTGGTCTCTTGGGTGGTTTATTAGGCGGTATCAGCTTGTAAGCCGATTGCTCACCTGCTAACGGTGATGGACAACGGTCCTAATCATTGCGGGATTTACTAAAAGGAGGGATACGCACATCCCTCTTTTTTTATCAATAAGCCTGGGATAGGCATTCAAATATATACACGGAAGAATAACATGGCGAAAAAGCTGTTTCCGGCTGAGATTGTCGAATTCACGGCAGAATACCATTTCAATAAACACAATCCGCGTACTCTGGTCATTTACCAGGTATTGTTGCTGTTGGTGATAGCGGCTATCGCTGCCCTATTTGTGGTAAAGATTGATGTCAGTGTTAAAGGGGCGGGGGTATTGCGTGCCGTGCAAGAAGACCATGCCATCAAAGCGATTGTTTCGGGTCGTATTGAAGAGGTGCTCGTAGCCGAAAACCAACGGGTGGAGGCCGGCCAGGTACTGGCGCGGATACGGACGGATATCCTTGACCAGGAGAAGGATCTATTGCTATCGCAGCGGTCCGATTTGGGTAGCCAGTTGAACGACCTGCACAAGCTTACCCGCCTACTCCAGCAACGGAACGTGACGCGCCGACCCACATTGTCATCAGCGATGTATAGCCAACAATTTACGCTATTCTGGCAGCGGGTATCCAAGCTGCAGAACCAACTTGATCTGGCCGAGAAGAATTTTGAACGTTATAGCCAACTATATGATAATCGGGTAATCTCCGCTGCTGAGTATGACGAAGCAAACTATACGTACCAGCAGGCAAAAACCGAGTTGGAACTAGCTTATGACGAGCAGGCGTCGCTATGGCAGCAGGACCTGAATGGGCTCCGATTGAAAACGGGCGAATTGGGAGCGCGGATCAACCAAGTGAACAAAGAGCAGGAACTTTATGTACTGCAAGCACCGGCATCAGGTACCCTCCAGTCCGTAAAAGGGTTGCGGAAAGGAAGCATGATCAGTGCAAACGAAGTGCTGGCCGAGGTGTCGCCCGATTCGGGGCTAATCGCCGAGGCTTATATCCTGCCGAAGGATATCGGTTACCTGCGTGCGGGTACTCCGGTGAAACTGCAGGTAGAGGCTTATGATTATAACCAATGGGGAATGGCCACCGGCGAGATTGCATCGATTTCGGCTGATATCTTCACCGATCGCGGGCAACCCTATTTTAAAGTGCGCTGCATGCTCAATGAAGACAAGCTAGTGCTCAAAAATGGATATGAGGGGAAGTTACATAAGGGGATGACCTTGCAAGCGCGTTTTTTTGTAACACAACGTACCCTCTTCCAATTGATATATGATAAGGCAGATGATTGGTTGAACCCTAATATGATAACATCTAAACAGGCCGCACTTTAAAAGGTGTCTGGCATCTACTGGAAACGGAAGGCATGGCAAAAAAAATAAAAAGGATAGGGCGCGTGAAGATCAAGCAGCATGATATTGCGGATTGTGCGGCGGCATGCCTGGCGTCTGTATTAGCGTGGTACCGGCGCGATGTGCCCATAGCCCGCATCCGGCAATATGCTTCAACAGATCAGAAAGGCACTACTGCATGGGGCATCATCCAAGCAGCCCAGAAGCTCAACCTTTCGGCCAAGGGTGTGCGTGGCAATATCGAGGCACTGCCCGATATTCCGTTGCCGGCAATTGCCCATGTGGTAGTGCGACAACGATTACAGCATTATGTGGTCGTTTACAGCGTGTCGAAAACGCACGTGCAAGTAATGGATCCCGCCACGGGAACAATAGACAAGATGCCGCTTTCAACGTTTAAGGAAAGCTGGACCGGCGTGTTGATCCTTCTCAGCCCGGATGATGGGTTCCGTCCCGGAAATGAAAAAGTGAGCGTTGCGAGCCGTTTTATGTATCTATTGAAGCCCCATAAAGCTATCCTTTGGCAAGTGCTCACTGGAGCTTTGCTATTTACCGTGCTTGGGCTGTCTACCTCCATTTTCTTACAAAAGATCGTAGACCATGTTATTCCCGATGGAAACCGTAACCTCCTTAACCTGATGGGGATTGCCATGGTGTCTATTTTGGTCGTAAAACTGATCATTAACCACGCCCGCACAATCCTGACCATCAATACCGGGCAGCAGATCGATGCCCGGCTTATTTTAGGGTATTACAAGCATTTGCTGCGGTTGCCACAGGCCTTTTTTGATAACATGCGCGTAGGGGAGATCATTTCGAGGATGAATGATGCCGTGAAAATCCGAGCATTCGTGAATGATGTATTGGTCGGCTTGGCAGTTAATGTTTTCATCGTGCTGTTTTCATTCGCACTGATGTTTACCTATTACTGGAAATTGGCGCTCGTATTGTTGGTAGTGGTACCTTTGTTTTCCATTATCTATTATTTCGCAAACCGGCTGCACCGGAAGACGCAACGCAAACTTATGGAAGATTCGGCCGATTTGGAGGCTCAATTGGTCGAATCGGTCAATGCTGCCCGTACCATCAAGCGTTTCGGGTTGGAGGAGTTTGCCAATTTGAAAACCGAAACCCGTTTTATCCAACTGCTCAAGAGTGTTTATACATCGGCCACGAATACCCTTTGGATAGGGAATGCTAACGGGCTAGTGGCTGGTTTATTTACCGTGGTTTTGCTGTGGCTGGGGACCTTGTTTGTGCTTGATAAAGCCATTACACCTGGCGAATTGCTTTCTTTCTATGCTATTTTGGGATATTTTATCGGTCCCGTGGGTAGCTTGATCGGAATGAATAAAACCATCCAGGATGCTGTAATCGCGGCGGATCGTCTTTTTGAGGTGATGGACCTTGAGCGCGAGGAAACCGAGAATCAGAGCGACCTGACCCCCGAGATGATCGGCGATATGGTGTTTGTGGATGTGAAATTCCAGTATGGTACCCGTACCACGGTCTTTGAAAAGCTCAACCTGCAGATTCCGAAAGGTAAGGTGACTGCAATCGTAGGTGAGAGCGGTTCGGGAAAAACCACGTTACTCTCGCTGCTGCACAACATGTACCCCATCCAAGGGGGCAAGATCATGGTTGGCGACTTCGATGTACGTTACCTCACACATGACAGCCTCCGGCGTCTGGTGGGTGCTGTGCCGCAGGAAGTTCATCTTTTCGCCGGCAATATCGTCCAGAATATCGCCATTGGCGATTTATCGCCCGATATGAACGAAATCATGAAATTATGTAAGGAGTTGGATCTGTTGTCGTTCATCGAGCAACTTCCTGCCGGATTCAATACCTACATCGGCGAGAACGGCACGCAGCTCTCTGGCGGGCAACGGCAGCGTATTGCCATTGCACGGGCGCTATACCGAAAACCTGAGGTGCTTATCCTTGATGAAGCGACTTCGTCGCTCGACTCCGTGTCGGAAAGCTATGTGCAACGAACCATCGCCGATTTCAACAATCAAGGAAAAACCGTAATCATCATTGCGCACCGCCTCAGTACGGTAATGAATGCCGATAAAATCGCGGTGCTTCATAAAGGTGCCCTGGTCGAAGAGGGCAACCATGCAAGCCTGATGAATATAAAAGGGCATTACTACAATATGTGGCAGCAGCAATTCCCACCTGAATTTGCCCTGTTGGGCAAACCGCTGCCACGAAATTGATCGCCAAGATGAATTTAGTTGGACTGATTATAAATAATATGTATATTCGCCCCCGATTAATGACTTGGAATAAACAATGGTTTGCCCGTTAGCCCATTTCGAAGAAGTATACAAGACCCAGCATGGTGCTGTATATCAGTGTAGTAGGCAGAATTGCTATTGGTTGGAATTTGCCGGCGATACCACAGCATTTAGGGTGAGTGACTTCTTCAATTTCAAAAAGCGGATCGACGCCATCGATTTATCGGCGATGATCATCGATTCATCGCGAACCGCTGACTTTACCATCGTGATGCCGTTCCGTACCCCCCGTTGTTTTGTACTGGATGTAAATGACGTACTCAACCTCCGTGAATTGCTGGATGGGGCTAAGTTTATGATTGAACTTAACAGCGTGGTCAACGCATGCCTTCAAGGGACGCCGAGCGGCGCCCGCGTATAATTTAGACTGAATTCGTATTGCTTTTATTTTGTGGCGTTTACCGCTTAGTTTGTGTATTTTTGTATCACAAGCTTGGATAAGCTATCGTTTGTTTGTTGAAATCAGGAAATAGGGAATATTATGAAAGATTTATTAAGATTGAAGACTTCGTTGAACGAAGAAATCGAAGCCATATTAAATGCACAGATTAAGGTAGAAGCACATTCTTCTTCGGTATACTTGGCCATGTCGGCTTGGTGCGACGACCAAGGATACGACTTCAGTGCAACTTTTTTTTCAGAGCAATCGGAAGAGGAACGGAAGCACATGATGAAACTTTTCAATTATGTGAACGACCGTGGAGGAAAGGCGATTTCGCCTGAGATCACGAACATTCCGGCAGATTTCGAATCCTTCCGGTCGGTATTTGAAGAAATGCTCGAACAAGAGATGTATGTGACCCAACAATTTAACAATATTGCCGACAAATGCATTAAATTGAAGGACTTTGTAACCTTCCAGTTCATACAATGGTTCCTTGAAGAACAGATTGAGGAAGAGTACGTGGCACGCCGCATATTGGATATGTTTGACGTCATCGGTGAAGAGGGGGTAGGCCGTTGGGAAATCGATAAGCATATACCGAAGGTGCAGTACAACGGTTAGCGGCCAGCGGTTGACATAAGGGATAATCGGGTTGTCTTTTTTAACGAGGCAGCCCGATTTTTTTTGCACACATACGGATTATGTACTATCTTTCGTTCTTTATAAAAGGTGGGACGGGGATAGTTGTTTGCCTCACATAATTCACCTTTGGTTCATATATTGTCACGAAAAGTTGCCATCGATAGCGCTACATAAGCTCCTCGTTTTCGCATTCCTTTTTGTATCGTTGCAGGCTTTCGCACAGCATCAACGAAAGGAAATAAGCGGTCTTGTTATCGATACAGCGGGTACACCGTTGGTTGGCGTCAACGTGCGGCTAACGACCATATTGGACACGATGCTCTCGGTAACCGATGATCGCGGCCAGTTTAGGTTTGCCGATATCATCGGCCCCGAATTCAGGTTGAGTTTTAGTATGATCGGCTACAAAATATTGGACCGGAGCTATGCCAATAATTTCCCGGGTACGTCCATGCAATTGCTGCCTACCGTGCTGCCACCCCAGCGAACATTGCTGGCGGAGATCGTTGTCAATAGGGTGCAACCCATTGTTCTCAAGGAAGATACTGTACAGTATAACTTGGAAGCCTATAACATCAGGGAAAACGCTTTGTTGGAAGAAGCGTTAAAGCTGCTTCCCAATGTGCAGGTGCGGCGTGATGGTAAAGTCATCGCACACGGAAAACTAATCAGCCGCGTTCAGGTAGACAGCAAGAATTTCTTCGGTGGCGATGTGCAGACGGCCACCCGTAATCTTCCCGCGGGTTTCATCCAGTCCGTGCAGGTAATCGATGACTATGGCGATATGGCCAACACCACTGGTGTAAAAGACACCGAACCGGAGAAAATAATCAACATTGTGTTGAAAGAAGATAGCAAACGGATCCTATTTGGTCAGGTGACCGGCGGTGGCGGTACAGAAAGCCGCTATATTGGGAGTATGGGGCTTAATAATTTCAATGATGGGCAAGAGTTTTCCATTTTGGGTTCGTTTAACAACACGAATACCAGCCTGTTTAGTTACGGGGCACCTAATGGTGCCGGTACACGAGAAAGGGGCAACGTAGACCTAACGGGGATGACTGACCCCGTGGATGGCGTGAATACCACCAATTCGGCCAGTGTTAGTTACTCAGATGATTTATCCGACAAGGTAAGTGTTTATGGAAGGTACACCTACACCAACCGGAAGAATCATACCATTGGCCATTCCGTGTTGAAGAGCCACTTCGATTTTTACGAAATCATCAACCAGGAAGAGCGGGAGCTCATTACGGACAACATCAACCACTTGATGGCGTGGGATATCGAGGCTCAACTGGATAGCCGTAATTCCTTGAAAATAAGTCCGAATCTATCGTATAGCACCGTTAATACCGTCAACCATAGCAATGATACGATCAAAAACCGTAACATCGTCAGTGAACGGGTATACCGCGCCACGGATGAGTTATCGATCCCCAATTTCGACATGGATGTGCTGTATTCCCGGATGTTTAATAAGCCCGGCAGGAAATTCGTACTCAACATGCAGGGAAAATATGCCAAGCAGGACAAGTTGGAAGACGTAAATGATTATTTTGAGAGTATGAATATCCATTCGGGCCAACCTGTCCAAGACGATGCATATTATCTTGCCCAACAGATAAGTAGCGACAACCAGAGCCGGATAGGCCGTATTAAGGCGTCTTTTGTGGAGCCCATCGACAAATCGAGTATATTGGAAATCAACTACGAATACAATTATACGGCAATCGATAGCCGTAGAAGTGTATGGGATACCAACGAGGCCATGTTTGTCGATTCGCTGGGGGTGGACTATTCTTATTTTTTTGAAAGTAACCGGGTAGGCCTGAACTACCAGATGGAACAGAATAAGCGGTTTAGATATACACTGGGGTTTGCGGTGCAACCGTTGCTGTTGCAAGGCCACATGCTCAATGCGGATACCCTGATCCAGCATCGAAATGTAAATATCATCCCGAGTGCCGGCCTTCGCTTCCTTATCAGCGATGAAAGTGAACTATCTGTCGAGTATCTGGGCACTAACAACCAGCCTAACTTTTCGCAGATACAGCCTATACGCAACCTCACCAATTCGCAGAATATCATTATTGGTAATGCCGACCTGAAAGCAGAGTTCATCAACCGGATAACCACCCGGTTCCGCCAAACAAAACCGGGCAGGAATCAATTTTTCGAGGCTCAACTCGCGTTCAATAAGATACAAAACAAAATCGTAACCAGCAGGTCAAATCCGAACGGAACCGTGCAGGAAACGAGTTTCCGTAACTCCGGCGGCTATTTTGACGCACGGGGATATTATATGTTCAGCACACCGGTTATCAATGAAGATTTCCAATTGGACCTAACGGGCACCACCGACTATGTTAACAACATATCGTATATCAATGAGGAAAAAAATTACGGTCGGAACTTCATATACTCACAGGCGGTTCGAATGCGTTTCATGCTCGAAGATATTATTGAAACCGAATTGAATACCGGCTATACGTTTAACCACACCCGTTATTCACTGCGCAATAGCGATGGCATCAATGCCAACTCGTTTCTGGTCGGGCTGGCGGCCAAAGGCTATCTTTCAGACAACTGGGCCTTCGGGTTTGATTTATCGCACCGGCTCAACAGTGGCTACGGTAGCTTCGTGAACGTAAACCCCACGTTGCTCAATGCCTATCTCGAATGTATGTTCCTACCGAACAATATGGCACTACTTCGGTTCCAGGGCTTTGACTTGTTTAATCAGAATACAGGTGTAACCCATGAAATTATGGGTTCGGATGCACTTTTTATGCGCAATAACCGGTTGGCGAGGTATTTTATGGTCTCGTTGAATATCCGCCTGCGAAAATACCCATCGAAAAAGTCATGATGCGCGCATCCGTCATTTCTACTTATGGTCCGGCCGGTAACCTCCGGGTCCAGCAACGACCGATACCAACACCCGATCGCGGACAAGTACTGATTGAAGTACGCGCAGCGGGCATTAACCGACCGGATGTTTTACAGCGCATGGGAAAATACCCTGCGCCGCCGGATGCAGTGCCCGATATCCCTGGGCTGGAAATAGCCGGAACGGTGGTGGCCTGCGGCAGCGTTGTGGATCGCTGGGTGCCCGGCGACCAGGTATGTGCGCTTTTGCCCGGTGGTGGCTATGCTGAGTATGCGACGGCAGACGCGTTGCATTGCTTGCCTATACCGCAGGGTATGGATGCTCGTCATGCCGCTTGCCTGCCCGAAACGGTGTTTACCGTCTGGCATAACCTGTTCCAACTAGCAAACTTACAAAGTGGTGAGACGGTGTTGGTCCATGGGGGGAGCGGTGGGATCGGTACTACTGCTATCCAGCTTGCAAGCGCCATGGGAGCCAAGGTATATACCACAGCAGGGTCGCCCCAGAAATGTGCGTTCTGTGAACTTCAGGGTGCAATTCGATGTGTCAATTACAACGAGCAGGACTTCCGCGACGCGTTCGCGGTGGGGTCCATCGATGTTGTCCTTGATAGCATAGGTGGCCCTTATTTTGAAAGAAATATGGCGTTGTTGGCAGATGATGGCCGGATGGTGTTTATCAATGCCGTTGGCGGCCGGCAAGTGCGTTTGGATGTGCTGGCGCTCATGCAACGGCGGATCACGCTTACAGGCAGTACCTTGCGAAGCCGGAGCAATGCCTTTAAAGCCGCGCTGCGCGAAGCGGTAGAACGCCACGTGTGGCCATTGGTGGCCGCGGGGCAGGTACAACCGATTATCCATGAGGTTTTTCCGCTGGCCGAAGCCCATCGCGCACACGAGCGGATGGAGTCGGGCGATTTTATGGGTAAATTGGTGCTGGACATGTAAGGCTCTCGAGTTTGTTAAGATTATTGTAATAAATAACGGCAATGGTTGCCAACATGCAAATTATTTACGTCCTTAGTTGCCGCTTATAACAAAAGATACCATGAACGAAGCGTTTTTTCAACGACTCCATAATAAACAACGGGAAATAGCGGATGTGCCCCCGAACGATGTGATCGCCGAATGGGCACTACACTTGTTGGACTTGCTCTTCCCCGAACGCCAAACCCACCCCAACCGGGACGTGGAGCAACTTAAAGAGCAATTTGCACGCTCTGAGGCAGACTTGCTCAGTATTCTCAACCGTACCAAGGCATGCGAATCGTGTAATCATGGGAAAGTTGCCGCGCGTTTTTACGGGCATTTGCCCGAATTGCAGCGGATCATGTACACCGATGCCGCAGCACTATTTGAAGGGGATCCGGCGGCGACCAGCACTTTTGAAGTGATCCGTACCTATCCCGGGTTTTTGGCTATTGCATTATACCGCTTGGCCCATGCCCTGATTGTGCTCGATGTGCCGCTTTTACCGCGGATTCTTACTGAACATGCTCATTCACAAACGGGTATCGACATCCACCCCGCGGCGACCATCGGCGAATATTTCTGCATAGACCACGGTACGGGCGTAGTGATTGGCGAAACGGCCGTGATAGGTGACCAAGTAAAAGTGTACCAAGGGGTTACCTTGGGGGCCATGAGCGTTGAGAAAATTTTGGCGAACACCAGGCGCCATCCGACCATTGAGGACCGCGTGGTGATTTATGCCGGTGCGACCATTCTGGGCGGCGATACCGTAATTGGCCACGACAGTGTCATCGGAGGAAATGTCTGGCTTACCTCCAGCATACCCCCGTACTCAACGGTTTATCACCAACCTACCGTGAAAATTGTGGACTCGAAAGCAGCGCATTAAGCTATGAAGACGTTGATTGATTGCGTGGGGAACACCCCATTGGTAAAACTAGAGAAGCTGAACCCGAATCCAGCGGTGACGATTTTTGTTAAATTGGAAGGAAACAATCCGGGGGGTAGCGTGAAAGATCGAGCGGCGCTCAACATGATACGGAGTGCGATAGGCCGCGGAGATATTGCCCCGGAAACAAAACTTATTGAGGCGACCAGCGGTAATACAGGCATCGCGCTCGCCATGATAGCGCGTGTCTTCGGGTTGTCTATTGAGCTGGTGATGCCTTCGAACTCTACACGGGAGCGAACACTTACCATGGAAGCGTATGGCGCGAAAGTGACGCTGTTGGATACTATTGAGGCATGCCGCGATTATGCTGAGGAGAAGGGGCGGAAGCCCGAATACTACGTGTTAAACCAATTTGCCAACCCGGATAACTATTTGGCTCATTACCAAACCACAGGGCCGGAGATATGGCGCGATACGGAAGGGAAGGTTACCCACTTTGTGAGTGCCATGGGTACCACAGGTACCATTATGGGCAATTCCATGTTCTTGAAAGGACAAAATCCCGGGGTGCAAATCGTGGGCTGCCAGCCGATGGAAGGGTCGTCCATTCCGGGGATCCGCCGGTGGCCGACCGAATACCTGCCTAGCATCTACGACCCCCAACGCGTCGATCGGGTAATGGATGTTTCTCAGACAGAAGCGACGGCCGCAGCGCGGCAATTGGCACGCGAGGAGGGGATATTTGCTGGAATGAGCAGTGGCGGTGCGATGGCCTGCGCAGCCCGTCTGGCCACTGAACTCGACTCCGGCGTTATCGTGTTTATCGCGTGCGACCGTGGCGACCGTTACCTTTCCAGTGATTTATTCGGTTAGCGGAATGTAGTTTTTAACTAAGATCCAAACTTACTTTTCAACGCAGCTAATTTGCTGGCCATGTCGGTTTCCTTTGTCTGACGGGCCTTGGTAGGTTTTTGCTGCTTGTGCTTATCGGGGCGCCTGTTTTGTTTTTTGGCGGCAGGGGGCTGGTGCTCTTCCGTTTTCATGGACAAGCTGATCCTGTTACGCTTTTCATCCACCTCAGTAACTGTTACCATCACTTTTTGCTGAACTTTTACCAATTCGTTCGGATCTTTTACAAAACGGTTGGCCAATTGGCTGAGGTGAACCAATCCGTCTTGGTGGACCCCGATATCTACAAATGCCCCGAAATTAGTGATATTGGTAACGATGCCCGGTAAGCGCATCCCGATTCGGAGGTCGGCGATACTGTTCACGCCTTCGGCAAATGAGAAGGGTTCGAACTGCTCCCGTGGATCGCGCCCTGGCTTGGCCAACTCGGCGACGATGTCGTGTAAAGTAGGCATGCCCACATGTTCGCTGACGTATTTCTTTAGCTCGATTTGCTTGCGGATATGTTCGTCGCGGAGGAGGTCGGCTACCTCGCAACCCAGATCGGAAGCCATTTGTGCCACCAATGAATAACGTTCGGGATGTACGGCGCTGGAATCCAATGGGTTCTGTGTATTCCGTATCCGTAAGAAACCAGCAGCCTGTTCAAAGGCCTTTTCGCCGAGCCGTGGCACCTGCTTCAATGATTCGCGGTTACGGAAAGCACCGTGCGCTTGGCGGAAGTCGATGATCTGCTGGGCTAAAGAAGGCCCTAAACCGGAAATATAGGATAGGATTTCCTTGGAAGCCGTATTGAGTTCAACCCCCACGGCGTTGACACAACTGACCACGGTGTCATCTAACGCGGTCTGTAACTTCGATTGGTCTACGTCGTGCTGATATTGACCCACACCGATGGATTTGGGGTCTATTTTGACAAGTTCGGCCAAAGGGTCCATGAGCCGGCGACCGATGGATATGGCGCCGCGTACGGTAACGTCATGGTCGGGGAATTCCGCCCGGGCGGTATCGGAAGCCGAATATATGGAGGCTCCGCTTTCATTCACCATCACCACGGCAACATCGGTGATATTTAATTTACGCACAAAGGCTTCCGTTTCACGCCCGGCCGTCCCATTGCCGATGGCGATGGCCTGCAACTGGTATTTTTCGATAAGGGAGTTGATGGTTTTGGCAGCCTGTTCGGCACCACCTGCACCGGTATGGAGGAACAGTGTGGTGTTTTCGAGTAATGCGCCCTGTTCATCCAAGCAGACCGTCTTACAGCCCGTTCGGAACCCAGGATCGATAGCCATGATGCGTTTTTGGCCAAGGGGGGCTGCCAACAGTAGTTGCCTTACATTGCCGGCGAATACGCGTATGGCCTCCTCATCGGCACGTTGGCGCGTAAGCATCCGTACTTCGGTTTCCATGGCTGGCTTGAGAAGCCGTTTGTAACCATCGAGCATGGCCAAGCGTACTTGTGTGCTGGCCTCGCCGGCACCCGTTACGTAGGCATTGTCCAGTGAGGGCAGCACATCGGCTTCGGGTACTTCGATATCCAGGTAAAGCAGTTCTTCTTTTTCACCACGGCGCATGGCCAGTATGCGGTGGGAGGGAGCGGTTTTCAACGGCTCGGTCCACTCGTGGTAATCCTTATATTTTAGTGCTTCTTCCTCCTTGCCGGGCACAACCCGAGCAACGAATGTTCCTTTTTCAAGGAAAACCTGCCGGGTCTTGGCCCGGATTGCGGCATCTTCGGCAATGGTCTCCGCAATGATATCGCGGGCGCCGGCCAACGCGTCTTCCACATCATTCACCGATTTAGCCTCATCTATGTATGCTTTGGCAGCTTCCCGCACGTCCGTGCCGTCTTGCCGTAGTACCAATTGTGCAAGGGGTTCCAAGCCGCGGTCGCGGGCCACGCTGGCGCGGGTTTTCCGTTTCGGCCGATAGGGAAGATAGGTGTCCTCCAGTGCGGCCATCGTTTCGGTGGCCCGCACCTTTTCCTCCAATTCGGCAGTGAGCTTGCCTTGGTCTACAAGCGATTTGAGGATAGCTTCCCGTCGTTTCTCGAGTTCGCGGAGCTGATGTAGACGATCACGTATTTGGGTGAGTTGTACTTCATCAAGGCTACCCGTCATCTCTTTGCGATAGCGGGATATAAATGGGATGGTGGCTCCGTCGTCGAGGAGTGAGATGGCTGTGCTTACCTGCCGCGGGGACAACGCAAGTTCCTGGCCAATACGAATGTGGTGGCTCATATTCCCTTAAGGGTTCTTTTCTTCACTAACCGGTTGTTTCGGAGTGCTCTCCGGCGTGGATGACGAATCATTGTTTCCGGCGCCTACCTCGGTGTTCTCTCCAGCGTGGTGGTCGTGGTAATAGGGGCCCTGGCTTCCGTAATAGTCTGGTTCACGGCTTGGGTCGGGGTTATGTTGGTATGTGCCAGCCGGTGCTGTCGGGTTATTTTCATTCAGTTTCTTGGGCTCCTGTTCGTCCACGATAATGGCGTCCTTCACATCCAAGTCTTTCTCGAAATTATTGATCTGGTCGCTGATGTCGCGTTTGATGGTTTCCGAAGCATCCTTGAATTCACGTATGCCACGGCCCAGTCCCCGCGCCAATTCGGGAAGTTTTTTACCCCCGAATAACAGCAGGGCCACGAACACGATGAGCATCATCTCACTCGTTCCAATATTTAAGAATGCAATTACTGTACTCAACATAACAATAGCTCAATTTTCCACCGCTAAGGTAGGAGTAAATTCTTTTATATCCATGGATAGCCTTATTTTTCCGCATATAATTGGTTAAAAAGCCACTTAAAGGTGCCATGCGGCTGCGCACGGAATGTAATTTCCGGCCCGAACGCATACAAGGCGCCCTTGCCAATGGGAGCATAAAAAGCGACCACCCCGTTTTCGAGGTATTCCGCCCCCCATATCCAGCCGCTCCGCAGTGGGTTTCCATCGCCATACCATGCCAACTTTTTCACGACCGATTGATCGGTGCTGGTAAGCTTGAATACCGGACTGTTACTAGACATCACGTCTACGTACACAGGCATGCCCCATCCGGCGGGGTCGGTGGTATCGGCCATCACCCGGTGTACGCTGCCCGGGGCATAAAACTGTGTACCGGTTAAGGGGTGCTCCGTGCCGGTGGAGTCTACCGTTACTAATGCATTTTTTATGGGTAGTCCCAGGTGGTAAGCGAGGGATGTGCTGCTACCTACGGTGAATAATGTGCCGCCTGCCTTGGCAAATTCCCGCAATTGCGGGATGGATTTTTCGATCGTGATACGGCCAAGCATATGTTGGTACGACACGGGGATATTTTCGCCGTTTGCCGTTCCGCTGTTGCGATCACCTCCGGCGGGTGGCATCCCGCCCCCGATGAATAGGATGATATCGTAATTGGCTATGAGGTTTCCGTCGTCGATCTCCTGCGGATACACCACGGTGAACCGATCGAAGTGATATTGTTCGAGCAACCATCGTACCCAACCGGATGGCATGGAGCCGCCGTAGTAATCAAATAGCGCGATCCGTCGTGGTTTGATGGGGATTGCGTCGGTCGGCACATGGCTTACGTCGATTGGAACAACACCCAGCGAGTCAACTGCTTCGTGCAGTATCGAAGTGTCTCCGGCCGCGACAAAAAACGAGCCAGCGGGCAGGCCAGATACCACTTGGTTGGTTCGCGAAACGCCGATGCCTGCGGCGAGCAGCTTATTGACTGCAATAAACGAATTGTTTACGCGTCCATCTAGCAAGTAGCCGGTCGCTGTCGAGGGGACGGGGGCGCTGACAGGGGTTTGCCGTTCACCATATGGAATGGCACGGAAGGGCCCGTCAAATGCGTCCAATATGCGATCGAAAGAGATGCCGAACTGGTAGGCTAAGGTCCATCCGGCGGCATCGTAGGGCTTCACCGGTGGACCACCGGGATATTGGAAATCATTCGGGTGATCCTGCGGTTCAAACATGTCCAGCACATGCGGCCGGAAAGCCTGATTGGTTTTGACGACATACGATCCCCTGGGATAGGATTTGCCACCTACATCGAAGTCGGCGGTGGCTTGATGGATTTGAATTCCTGATTTGATCAGTGCATTGATAAAATGTATGGCCCTCGGAAAGTCTACTTGGTCCGAAGGGATGATAAACCCGCGGGGATCGCGCAGGCTGGGATCTTTGAATACCTTTTCGTAGTGATGGGTGGGGATGTTGCGGCGGCGGTTTGCCGGATCATCGGTTTCCTTCCGGGCCGCTAGATAATCGGTTTCTATCTTATGGACCGTGCTGGGTTTTAGTGGCCAGTAATCCGTGCTACCCCGCTCAATGGCATTACGACCCATTTTGTAACGGTTGTACAATAGCTTATCGCCGTATCTGCTGGCGTAGTCAAGTACGGCATAATTGAGCGATACGGAATAGGTGATGGCATCTGCAAAGTGCCATGGCTGCGGTCTTACCGGGTATGGGGTCGCATTATTCGGTATCAGCCGCTCGGGGACCAGTGGGATATCCATGGGTGTTGGGTCGCCCACGATTTCGGTGAGGATGCCGATGGCATGGTGATAGTACGGCGTGGTGCGTAGCCCTCCATTCCACCATGTTGAAAATACGGATCCACTGAGCCGCGTATAACCCGGTTTGTCTTCCGCGTTGAGCCTGTTGATCATGGCGGCGGCGACGCCATCTATGCCGGTAATCAGCATCGGGTCGATGACATAGTTAAAGGGGTCGCGATAGGGTGGGCCGGCAACAATGCTCCCCGGAGGGCCCGACTGGTGGTGGTTGTAGATAATCTGGGGCATCCATTCGATGTATTGCAGCCGAGACATGGTGGTGGTTTCCAGTAGGTTGTTCATGTAAAAGTCTCGGTTATTATCGTGCCCCGCATATTTGTGATATAATTTAGGGATCCGTTTGTTGCGTTTCGATGTGTCGGTTTGCCGCATATACCAGTTGGATACCAATTCTTGCCCGTCGGGATTGCAATGGAAAAGAAGGATAACCACGTCGTCGAGGATACGGAGGTTTTCCCGGTCGTTTCGGGTTGCCAACTGGTAGCATGTTTCCAACAGCTGATGGGTGGCTACGGTCTCGGTAGCGTGCAGCCCGCCGTCAATCCACACGACAGGTTTGCCAAGTAGGCTCAGCGCCCGCGCCGAGTCAGGAGCAAGCTCTGCGTGGGCGAGTTGTTGTGCGATTTCCCTATAGGTGTCCAGTTTCGATAGGTTGGTGGGCGAGGAAATGATGATAAGGTGCTGGTCGCGGCCTTCGGATGTTTTGCCCACAACCTCCATTTTCACCCGGTCTGAAGCCGTAGCCACTTTCTTGAAGTAGGCTTCCGACTGTGTGTAATTGGCTAGTTTGTAGTCTTCGCCGATAGCGAACCCGAAATGTTCTTTGGGCGACGGAATGTGCTGGGCTACAGCTTGTATTGCCACGCATAGGGCAAGTAACAATAGGGGTATTTGACGTTTGCGCATAAGCAAACATAGGAAAAAAATCGCCATGAATGTTGTACCTTTGGCGCTCCAAAACGCAAATCAATGCAGACATGCGCTGGCAATTGAAACGATACAAACCCTATTACTTCAGCACATTGGTGCTGGCTGGCCCAGTGGTGATCTCGCAGTTGGGCCATATGTTGGTACAGGTGGCCGATAGCATCGTAGTGGGTCACTTTGCCGGTACCATCCCCCTAGCAGCCGTATCGTTGGTGCATAGCATCTTCATGATTGTGATGGTTATGGGCTTGGGCATAGCTTATGGACTGACGCCGCTGATCGCACAGGAAAACGGCCGAAAAAACCATTTGGAATGCGGTGCCCTCCTATCCAATAGCATATGGATAAACCTGTTCACCGGTATCGGACTGTTCTGTTTGGTGTATTTCGGCTCGATGGCTGCCATTGACCATCTCGACCAAGACCCTGCGGTGGTGCTTGAGGCAAAGCCCTACCTGTTTATCTTGAGTTTATCCATCGTACCGTTGATGGTTTTCAGTGCATTCAAGCAGTTTGCCGAAGGGTTGGGCTTTACCAAGGAGGCGATGCGCATTACCATATGGGGGAATGCGCTCAATGTGGTGTTGGCCATCGTTTTCGTAAAGGGGATGTTTGGTGTGGCGCCTATGGGCGTGAGTGGGGTAGGGTATGCCACATTGATAGACCGCTGTTTGATGGCTGCTGTTATGGGGGCTTATGTATTCCGTTCGACCAACTTCAACGGGTATTTGAAACAATTTAGGTTATCCTGCGTGGACTTGCGACGCTGCCGTTCGATCCTGAAAATCGGTGCCCCAGTAGCTATGCAATACGTTTTTGAAGTGGGGGCGTTTGCCGGCGCTGCGGTCATAGCGGGGACGCTTGGTGCTTATGAACAGGCCGCCCATCAGGTTGCGATCACCCTTGCAGCGTTGACGTATATGATGGCGAGCGGCATTGCGGCCGCAGCAACTATCAAAACCGGCAATAATTTCGGCCAGCGGAATTTTTTCCGTTTACGGCGTTTTGCCATTTCCAGCTACCACATCGTTCTGCTTTTCATGGGGATAAGTGCATTGCTGTTTGCACTGTTGAACCAATACCTACCCTGGATTTTTACGAAAGATACAGTGGTTATCGGCATCGCGGCCCAGCTGCTCATCATTGCGGGATTGTTCCAATTATTTGATGGTACGCAAGTAGTGGGCTTGGGCATATTGCGGGGGGTGGGCGATGTGAATATTCCCACATTAATCACGTTTGTGGCCTATTGGATCATTGGATTGCCGACGGCTTATTTGCTGGGCATCGTGCTCGGGTTGGGCGTATTGGGTATCTGGTACGGGCTTACGTTGGGCCTGCTCACGTCGTCCCTGCTTTTATATATCCGGTATCGGCGTGTTATTTCCCGTTTTGGTTCGATTTAGAATCCACCGTCCCATCAAACCTCACGGTTCACATCCCAGTTTTCAAGGTAATCGGCTACACGTTTCACAAAGCGGCCACCCAACGCCCCGTCAACCACGCGGTGGTCGTAGGAGAGCGACAAGTACATCATGTGTCGGATGCCGATCATATCGCCGTATTCCGTCTCGATCACTGCGGGTTTCTTGGTAATAGTACCTACCGCTAGAATCGCCACCTGCGGCTGGTTGATGATTGGCGTACCCATGATGTTGCCGAATGCACCGATATTGGTGAGCGTGAACGTACCGCCTTGCGTATCATCGGGGAGCAACTTATTGTTACGCGCGCGGTTCGCTAAATCGTTAACCGCTTTACCCAGCCCAACCAAACTTAATTGGTCTGCATTTTTGATGACTGGCACGATAAGGTTGCCTGAAGGTAAGGCGGCGGCCATGCCGATATTGATATTCCGTTTTTTGATGATTTGCGTGCCGTTTACAGAAACGTTGACCATGGGGAAGTCGCGGAGTGCTTTGCTCACGGCCTCGATGAATATCGGGGTAAATGTAATTTTTTCGCCTTCACGTTTTTCGTAGGCACCCTTGATTTTGTTGCGCCAGTTGACGAGGTTGGTCACATCGGCCTCTACGAAAGAGCATACATGCGGTGAGGTATGGACGCTTTTTACCATATGGTCCGCAATCAGCCGGCGCATGCGGTCCATCTCTATGATTTCGTCTTGGGGTGACATCGAGACGATAGCCGATGTTTCCACTGGCGTTTCGTTGATCGGTTGCTTCGGAGCGGCATTACCGCTGTTTTCCAGCGGCGGCGGCTGTGAAACGATGACTTCTGACCGTATCAGCGTTCCGAAGGTCGCCGGTCCATCCGGATTTTTTTTCCAAGCCAAATAATCGAGTATGTCTTGTTTGGTTACCCTACCCTCATTTCCGGTGCCTGGAATGCTGTCGAGTTCCTGAGACGAAATTCCTTCTTCTGCCGCGATGTTTCTCACCAATGGAGAATAGAATTTACCTGCACCCTCTTTCGACGGGGAGGGAGATGAAGGCAGCTGGTTGGCCAACTGATCGACACCCGGAATCTCCTCGACTTCGACCGGTGCTGCAGCGGCCGTTGCGTCGCTGGTTTCGTTGCCGTCGGCTTCGTCCACTTCGAGCGTAGCGATGACATCACCTACCTGAGCCACCGAATTCTCTGTGAAAAGTTGTGCTTTGAGTGTGCCGGATACCGGTGAGGGCACATCGGAGTCCACCTTGTCTGTAGCTACTTCCAAGATCGACTCATCCTCTTCGATGCGATCGCCGGGTTGTTTCAGCCATTTGACTATCGTCGCTTCCGATACGCTTTCTCCCATCCGGGGCAGTTGCAAGTTGTATGTCGCCATAACGATTCTCCGTATTACTGATTGAAACGCGTCTAAGTTACATAAATAATTGACTAAAAATAAAACAACGAAACTTTATTCTGTATTCTTGTTTTTGTTCGAAACAAAATAACGAACCAGCCTGGAAAGCTGAACACTATCGGTTTATTCGGTGTTTTCTGCATGTAACAACCGCCAAAGCATAAACAGTGCCGCCATGGATGACCGTTCGATATTGATTGCGCGATCGTGGCCGAAAAGGAATTGATGGGCAGCAACACCCGATTTGCCCGCTACAGCAATCCACACCAGTCCAACGGGTTTTTCGGCCGTGCCGCCATCCGGCCCGGCGATACCGCTTACTGCAATGGCATAGTCTACCCGGAAAAGAGCTTGCGCTCCCAAGGCCATTTCGCGTACGGTCTGTTCACTTACTGCCCCATGTGTGTCGAGGGTTTCCGCTTTTACGCCTAATGTCGCTTGTTTCACGGCATTGGAGTAGGTTATGGCGCCGCCCTCAAACATGGAGCTGCTGCCTGGCAATGCGGTAATCAGCCGAGCGATGTTACCACCTGTGCAGCTCTCGGCCGTAGCGAGCGAGAGCCCATGCTGTTGCATGAAATCACGGATCAGCATTTCAAGAGCGGTGTCTTCGTTGGCAAGGAAATGATCGCCCAAGCGATCCCTCAGTTGGCCGGCCACGGCCGCTGTTTCCTGTTTCAGTACCTCTTTGTTCTCTCCTATGGCCGTGAGTCGAAGCCGTACCAATCCGGGTTTGGGTAGGTACGCCAAATGGATATGCGGAGGTAGGGCACCTTCAATATCGGCTATCTTTTCGGCCAGGAACGACTCGCCAATGCCGGCTGTAAGCACCGTTTGGTGCCATAGCGGCTGGCGTCCGTCCAAGTGTCGAAGCCGGGGCAACACCCGTTCCCGCATGATGTGTTTCATCTCGAAGGGTACTCCCGGCATGATAACATAGGATTTTCCCTTGTGTGTTAGCCACATGCCCGGGGCGGTGCCCATTTCATTAAAAAGGACTTCGCTTTTGCCGAGCACATCCGCTTGCCGGCGGTTTATTTCGAGCATCGGCCTGTTGTTCCTGGCGAAGATGGATTCCACGTGGGCCAATACTTTCGGGTCGCGGTGGAGACCACAGCCAAAGTACACAGAAAGTGTCTGCTTCGTCACATCGTCTTTGGTGGGGCCCAGCCCGCCGGTAATCAGGATCAAGTCGGCCCGTCCGGAAGCCAATGTGAGGGCAACGATAATATCTGCGGGGTGGTCTGCCACCGAGCTTACCTGCTTCACGTGGATGCCGATGGCGTTCAGCTGTTGCGCCATCCATGCCGAATTGGTGTCAATGATCTGACCGATCAATATTTCGTCGCCTATAGTAATGATTTCTGCCTGCATATCTTAGAAACTGCCGAAGTTGTCGTTTCGTTTAGTCAACTTCAAATCCTGTAGGATGGAGGCCTTGGCCCTGATGGTTACGTTATAACTTTTGTATCGTCCAAAAGGTACCCAGCCGAACGACATATCCCAGCAATGGAGGTCGCGGTAAATGCTGAAGCGGGTCATGGAAACCTCTTTTTGTCTAAAGTCATATCCCGAATTGAATTGGACTTTCCACTTGGGCGTCAGGCTGAAGTCGCCATGGATGTTGAGCGTGGCGGTAATACGCTTTTGTGTTCCCGGATTGGCATATTGGAAACTGAATGATCCCGCGAGGTTCCACGGGATGTTGAAATCGACAAAAGCGTTCGGGTCGGAACTGATGCGCGCCAATTGCTGCTGTTGTTCAGGTGTCATGTTGGCTTTTTGGTTGTCGAGCGAGTCAAGGCCTTCTTGGCGGCTTTTATTGGCCTCAGGGTTGAAGCTGTAATCGAACGACAATCCGAAGTTCGTCAACCGGGCTAACTTGCCATCTTTAATCATATAGCGGTTCACGCGCCGGCCCGCTTGGTGATCGAAGGCGTAGGGGTCAAACGTACCGTTGAAGTTGAGGTTGATTTTTTGGTTGAATAACGCGGTACGCCCCGAAAAATTGATGTTGGATAACTTGAATGAATCGGCTACGAAATTATAGTTGCCGCTAAAGGTGAGCCCTTGGAGTATGGGTATTTTCTTAACTCCGCCGTCGGTGGTGTCTTTCTTGCTCAATATTTTGGCTTCCAGATTATTGTCTATCGAGAAACCGATGCCCATGGAACGGCCAGCCCCCGGCGAACCGTAGCGGCTGCCCTGGAAAATGGAATACAGCGTCTCCTCGCCCTTGGCATCGATGAATCTACGGTAAAATCCGTACTGGGGATCGGAAAAGTCGGGTCGGTAGTTGAGGTTTACCGATGGCGTGATGACATGGCGCATGGCCTGTATCTTCCCGATTTTGGGGTACATACCGTAGATTTTGGTAGAAAGCCCCGACGACACCGAATAGTTGTAAGACCGCCGGAACCCGTTCACGGTATCGCGCAGCACCTCAAAACCGCCCGGCGTATTTTCCAGTCGCTGGCGGTAGGTCTGGAAGTGCCACCCTTCAGTATAGTTCACGCTTGAGTTGAATTGGAAGTATTTCAATACGTTGAGCGATAGGCTCACGGGGATACTATGCTGGAAGCCGTGCTGGAACTGGCTTAAAGTTTCTTTGCTGAATAGGCCAGCCTCTTTCGTATTGAGGATGTTGTCGCCCCTTAGCGAATAGCTCACGTTGATGCGTTGGTACCATTTCTGCTCGCCCACACGGTCTTTCGAATCAAATGGGTTGAAGGAGCTCACGCTGAGCGAGAAGGTAGGGAGATCGAGCGAAAGGGTCTTGGCCACCATATCCTGTGAATGCCGTAAACTGCTGGTAAAGTTTATCTTGCCATCCAAGAACGTCCGGCCATAGCTGATGCTTGAATTCATCGAATTTCTTGTGATTTCTTCGACGTTAAGACTTCCGGCCGCAGCCGTATTTCGGGCATATGTACTGGTTCCGAAGTTTACATTGGCACTGAACGTCGTGCCGGGGTTGGCCTCCTGTGCCTGCGAATGGTTCCAGGTTACGTTGAAATCTGGAACCGTGGTATATTGCGGTGTTCCTTCCACGCCGCTCTTCGTTTCGGCGTAACGGATATTGAAACCACCATTGTATTTGTAGTTGACGCGGTAGCGGGTATGCAGCGACGTTTCCCATGATCCTTTGGAATACAAGGTGCCCCTTATTTCGCTGTCCCAATAGTCGTTAAAGGCAAGGTACCAGCCGATATCTCGCATAAAAAATCCACGGTTGAATTCCTCACCGAAGGTGGGAAAAAGGAAACCGGACGATCGTTTGTTCGGTTTGGGGAAAAAGCCGAAGGGGATGGTGATAAACTTGAGCGGAACCCCCTCCATCACGAGGTATGCCGGCCCCGAGATGATTTGGTTTTCGGTAACGATGCCTTTACTGATCTGGATGCCGAAGTGGGTATGGGGTTCGGGCAGGTTACAGGTGCTGTACATGCCATGGTAGAGCGACATTTCGTTGTACTGGTTTTTGCGCACCCGGTTGGCTTGGATAAAGCCACCCTCAACTTCCGTGAAAATACCCCATGTATCGCCTTTTTCCGATTTGAAATTATACCGTAGGGAGTCGACGACCTTAGGTGTTTCATTCGGGAAGATGACAACAGGCCGACCCACGTACTTATTGTTGTGGTCAAAAACACCACTGGCATAGATTTCGTTAGTGTTGTTATTGATACGGATATAGTCGGCTGCCAATTCAAATCCCTCGTATTTGATTTTGGCTTCTTTATAAAGATGGATGATGTTATTGCGGATATCGGTGACTTGTGAATCTTGGGCAACGATGGTAACCACGGCTTTCAAGCCATCGGGTTGTTCCTTTTGGACTGTATCGGCCGGTGTGCCCAACGAGTCCAATGCCAAGGAGTCAGTTCCCATTTTGAGTGTGTCCACCCGGGTGCTATCCGGCGACGAAATTTCCTGGCCAAACACCGAAATAGCCGAGAATATCGTTAAGAATAGTGAAATGCAAGAAAAAATAACAGCAACTGACCTCAAATTTGACAACGAATATTATTTTTGCAATATCAGAATTGCGTACAAAATTAATTAAAATAGTTAGGACTTCGGTGTTTTCAGATATGACAAAACGTTTCATTGCGCCTTTTCTTTTTTTTCTCTCATTCGCCTTACTCCCTGCCTTAATACTTGCAAACGAGCAACAGGATTCCATATACAGGGTCCGTACCATTGTGCTTGACGCTGGCCATGGCGGTCCGATACCCGGTGCACGGGGAGCTACATCGTTGGAAAAAGATGTAGCCCTACAGGTGGTGCTAAAGTTGGGCAAAGCTATCGTGAAAGAGATGCCGGATGTAAGGGTATTGTATACCCGCACTACCGATGTTAATGTGGAATTGTACAAACGCATCGAATTTGCTAACGAAAACCGGGCCGACCTGTTTATTTCGGTGCATTTGAACTCTGCTCCCGCTCCCCGAGGTAGGCAGAACAAAACGGTTAGGGGTACGGAGACGTTTGTGTCGCTTTTCGGTAGGTTGGATGAACAAGAACCGAGTTTGCGCGAAAAAGCGGAACGGGAGAATAAAGATATTCTATTGGAAGAGAATTATGAGGAGAACTACGGCGGCTTTGACCCGAATGACCCGGCGAGCTATATCATCTTGTCGCTTATGAAAAATCAATTCCGTGAGCAAAGCGTGCATCTAGCGACATTGATGCAGCAAGAATATGAGAAAACGGGCCGAGAAAACCGTGGCGTGCAGGAGTTGAGTTTGGCGGTTTTGGCACGGGCAAGCATGCCGGCGGTGTTGACCGAAATCGGATTCATCAGTAACCCGAATGAGGAAACCTATATGAAGTCTGCAAAGGGACAAGAGGAAATCGTGGGTAACCTGGTCAATGCAATCAAGTCGTACAAGAAGCATATAGAGCGTTAAAGCCCCTGGCTAAACAATAACGGCACTAAAGTTGTTTTGTACTATTGACAAGCTTTTCTTAGCTTAGCGAATTATGGCTTGACAGACTAAAACGAAAGGAACACTTGAAAATAGCAAACGAAACCAAAGTAGGGATACTGGCGGTGGTCGCCATTGCCATATTGATTCTGGGCTATAGTTTTTTGCGGGGCAACGACGTTTTTAGCCGTGAAATTACCCTGTATACCACCTATGACCGCGTGGATGGCCTCACAGAGTCGAAGCCCATCTTGGTAAATGGGTATCAGATCGGCCGGGTATCGAAGATGGAGTTGCAACAAGACGGCCGTATCCGCACGGAATTTAAGGTAAAGCGCGATTATGCGGTTCCGGCGAACACGGTCGCACTGTTATCCAGCACGGATCTATTGGGTGGCAAAGCCATTGTTTTTGAGCTTGGCGACAGTGCCGTCTATGCAAAAGACGGCGACGAGCTTCCAGCGGGCATACAGAAGAACATCATGGAACAGGTAGAACCGATCCAGAAGAAGGCACAGGATATTGCTGCGGTACTCGACTCCGTATTGAATTCCATCAACAACACCATCAACAAGGACTTCCAGCGCGATTTCAATCGTAGCATCAATAGTATCGCCAACTCGTTGCAGAACCTGGAGGGCATTACCCGGCAGCTGGATGGACTCGTCGTATCCGAACGTAACCGCATCAGCCATATCGTGGCCAATGTGGAATCGATTACCAATAACCTGAAAGAAAACAATGAGCGTATCGGCAACGTACTGGCCAACTTGGATAGTATTACTGACCAGGTGGCTAAAGCGGATTTCGCGCAGACCATTACGAGTGCGAATAAAGCGATGGCCGACTTCCAGTCAATCACCGATCGCATCAATCAGGGGCAGGGATCCATCGGCATGCTGTTGAATGATGAGCAGTTGTATGATAACCTCAACCAGGCTTCGAAAAACCTGGAGGAATTGATTGCCGATATGAAAGCACGGCCCGGCCGATATGTGCATTTTTCGGTATTTGGCCGAAAAGACAAATAGCAAAAAAGCAAAAAGTTATTGTTGATTTAAAGAAATAACCCTACTTTTGCAGTCCAAAGAGAAATCCTATGCGGAAGTGGCGTAATTGGTAGCCGCACCAGACTTAGGATCTGGCGCCGAAAGGCGTGGGGGTTCGAGTCCCTTCTTCCGCACTTGAATCCTTCCGAGACACCGGGATCCTCCCGGGAAATCGGGAGGATTTTTTATGTAAATGCGATAAACGCTTAAAATTGAGTATGAATATTTCACACGAAAACATCGACGAAACCAACGCTGTCATCACCGTGGACCTTGCCCCCGATGACTACAACCCGCAAGTAGATAAAGCGATCAAAGAACAGGCCAAGAAAGCCAAGCTTCCTGGGTTCCGGCCCGGTATGGTGCCTGCATCGCACATCAGACGTACCTATGGCAAGGCGATTTTAATCGATGAAGTAAATCGCGTGGTAAGCGATAAGATCAACGCTTATATCGGCGACAACAAACTTGAGATCCTAGGGCAGCCATTGCCGAAAGAAGACGACACCGATTACAATTGGGATTTTGCCGATAGCTTTTCTTTTGCTTATGAGGTAGGGTTGGCGCCGCAGTTTGAGGTGCCATTTACCGAGAAGTCTAAATTTACCCAGTATGTTATCAAAGCCGATAAGGAGACGTTGGAGTCGCGCATCAAGAACCTGCGCCGCAGCTACGGTAAAATGACGAACCCCGACGTGTCGGAAGATGGCGATGTACTGTACAGCGAATTGAAACAACTGGATGCCGAAGGGAACGAACGGGAAGGTGGCATTGTGAACACTGCGTCGGTACGGACCGATTTGGTAGACGACAAAAAAATCAAGAAATCCCTCATCGGCCTTAAAAAGGACGATACGGTAACCATCGATGTCAAGAAAGCGTTTAAGTCGGCAGCAGATATCGCCCGCATCATCGGTATTTCCGAAGAGGGGGTTGAGGCCTTGGAAAACACGCAATTCCAGTTGACTGTAAAGAACGTGAACCGGCTCGAAGAGGCAGAACTCAATGAGGAGTTCTACACCAAGGTGTTCGGTGAAGGGGTGGTTACCTCCGAAACCGAATTTGAGGAGAAAGTAAAGACCGAGGTGGAAGATATGTTGGTGCAGAACGCTACGCAGAAGTTGCAGAATGACCTTTACCTGAAAGGCCTCGATGCGGTGAAAGCTGATTTCCCCGAAGCGTTCCTCAAGCGTTGGCTGAAAGCGACCAACCCCGAGATCAAGGAGGATGAGCTGGAAGAAGGTTTCGCAGACTTCATCAAGAACCTGAAGTGGACGCTGATTGAAAACCGGCTTATCACCCAAAATGGATTGGAAGTGAAGTATGAAGAAGTGCTAGCATTGGCGAAGGAACGTATTGCCACTCAGATTAAAATGTACAATCCGGGTCAGGAGATTACCGACCAGCAGCTTGCCCAATATGCCGTACAACTGCTTGGTGACAAGGAACAGGCCAATCGTTTATTTGACGAGGTAAAGGCCCTGAAAGTGTTCGATTACCTGAAGGGATTGGTGAAATTGGAAGAGAAGGAAATCGAGTACAACAAGTTCCTTGAATTGAAATAATAACATAAATTGTAAGCGTAAAAAAGAGGGACCTCGAAAGAAGTCCCTCTTTTTTATGCGTCTATCCTTATTTTCCCTTCGCCACGAATTTGGCCAGTGGCGCCATCCGTGCCCGGAAAAGTTGGAGGGTGTCGCCTTGCACATGGTAGCTGTCGGCCGATTCCAGTGCCCGTTTCAATCCATTTTCCACTTCCATGTTTTCACAGGCCATCAACGTGCCTATAAGCTGGGAAAACGATATACGGTTCGGTTCTTTCAATTCATAGGTACCCCCCATGCCGTTGCATCCGCCAGTGGCTTCCACCCGGTTGCCTTCGCTGTTCAACTGGATGTAGGGTTCCTTTTGGGTAGATCCATCCGCTACGGCTTGTCCACCCACTTCAATGAGTTTCCAATAGCGATCCGTTATCTGGTCGGTCATCTTCGTCAAGACATAATGTTCGGCCAATGAGCCGGTGATGCGGTTGCCTTCCATATCCAAGTGGAATAGCTTGTTTTCGCCCACTTGGAATTTCTCGCCACGGTCGGCCAGGGTGATCTTTCCACCGTTTTCATCCCACGCAAATGTGCCGGACTCCGTAAACACCGAATCACCCTTTTCGAGGTAGCGTGTCTTCAGCACGTACGTATCGTCATCCTTTAACGTGATGGTATATCGGATACCGGGACAGTCGGCGCAGGGCAAGGTGCCTTGGTACGTGCCGGCCCAATCGACTGAGTTCATGCTGTTGTGCGCAGGGTCGGCATTTTGGCCGGTCGCTGTTTTCTTGGTCTGGCATGCGCTAATGGCGAATGCAACGATCATCGCGCCAGCAGCGGCCTTCAGTAGTTTTTTTGTTTCCATGGTGCTTCTTTTTTATCGATTAATAAGCATAAAATATACCAAAAACATCCTGTTACAATGTTTCCTTCAACCAGCGGAAAAACTCCCGCTGCCACACGAGGGCATTCTGCGCACTTAATACCCAATGGTTCTCATCGGGCAGGTAGAGCAGTCGGCTTTTGATACCGCGCAATTGGGCAGCCTGGAAAGCTTCGAGCCCCTGCTCGATGCCGACGCGGAAGTCCTTGCCTCCCTGTACAATCATAATGGGAGTATTCCATCGATCCACATGGGTAATGGGGTTGAAGTCGGTATATGTTTTCTCGTTGCGCCCATCCCAATAGGGGCCACCAAGATCCTTGTTGGCGAAGAAAAGCTCTTCTGTTGTACCGTACCAGCTGCGCATATCAAATAAACCATCATGGGCAATGAATGTTTTAAAACGATTTTCATGCACCCCGGCCAACATGAAAACCGAGTACCCGCCGTAGCTGGCACCTACTGCACCCAATCTATCGGTATCTACATACGGCTCTTTGGCCATATCGTCTATGGCGGAGAGGTAGTCGTTGATGGCTTGTCCACCCCAGTCGCCGCTGATCTGTTCATTCCAGTCCACGCCATAACCCGGCATGCCCCTGCGGTTGGGGGCAACCACGATATATCCTTGTGCCGCTATTAGTTGGAAGTTCCATCGGTAGGAGTAGAACTGTGAAAGCGCGCCTTGCGGTCCTCCTTGGCAGTAGAGCAGGGTGGGATATTTTTTGGTCGGATCGAAATCAGGGGGATAGATGATCCACGACAAGAGGTCCTTGCCATCGGTCGCCTTGGTAATACGGGCTTCCACGTTGCTTTTGGCGATATCAGCATAGCGGTTGTCGTTTACCGACGTGATTTTGGCGAGTCGGTGGCTGGCCAAGTCAAAACGGTACAGCTCTGCGGCATGGTTCATATCGGTGAGCGACACCACCAATTGGTTGCCCGCTTGGCCTACGATGCTTGCGATGTCGTGCTGCCCTTGGCTAATCTGCTGGATATGGTCCACGGTTGCATCCGCCAAGTTATTGGGTAGCCGGATTTCGAACAGCTGGACGGTTCCTTTCACGGCTGCCGTGAACCAAATGGTGCGGCCATCATCGCTCCATTGGTACGCGCTTACGGTACCGTCCCAACCGCTGGTCAAGTTATAACGCCGGGTGGTCTTTCGGTCAAAAACGACGATGTCATTTTTGTCGGATTCGTAGCCGTCTTCGGCCATACTCAGCCACGCCAGGCGTTGTCCATCGGGGCTATAGGCGGGTACCTGGTCATAACCCGCCATCCCTTCGGTGAGGTTGGTGGTTTGGGCGGTGGCCAGCTCATATCGATAAATATCGGTGTTGGTGGTTTGGGCGTATGCTGTGCCCACGCTTTTTTTGCTCACGTAGAGGATACTTCGGCCGTCGGGACTCCATATTACGTCTTCCTTGCCGCCGAAAGGCTGTTGTGGGGTATGGTAAGGCTCGCCAGCCATGATATCGATGGGAATGCCGATTTCGCCCTCATTATAGGTGGCATAGAAGACATGGTTGTATGTTCCATCGGCCCACGTGTCCCAGTGGCGGTAATCCAGCGCGTCATACACGTATGCATCGGATTTGGGTAGATCGCTATGGCGGTCGGTGCTGTGCATTTCCTTGAGGGGTACGGCCTTGGTAAACAGGAGGTGTTTGCCATCGGGCGAGATGCGGACGTTATGTAGGGATTCCGGATGCTCCGTTAACTGCTTCGGTTCGGAGCTTCCGGGGCTTAGCTGCCAGAGTTGTCCCTTTAGGAGGTAAAGGATGGCGCCGCTTTGGCTGTCGATATGGACGACACTTTCGCTGCCCTCACCTGTGGTGAGTTGCTCTGCCGCACCACCGGCTACCGGGACGCGGTAAATGTTTTTTTCAGCTTTGTTTTCGGGGATATTGTAATACGTGACGCCGTAAACCACGGCTTTCCCATCGGGGGATACGGCTTCAGCCGATACCCTGCCCAGTTGCCAGAGCATCTCGGGGGTCATGGGTTGTTGGGCTTGGCTAACGCCTGCGGTGGCTAACGCTGCTGCGATCATAAGTGCTTTGTGCTTCATGGTTGTGTATTCGTGTGTAACGGCTGCAAGTTAATGAAGTCTGGCTATATACGGAAATGGGAGTGAAGGGGGCGAACGTTTCGTATCTTTGGGCTATGAATAAAGATTTGATCCTGCGCGAGCGGCTCGCCCTCCAGCGGACTATTTTGGCCAACCAGTCTACCTTCCTGTCGTTCCTGCGGACGTCCATGTATTTCGCTGTGGCTGGCATCTCGGTCGATCGGCTGCTGGACCTACCCGGGGGCCTTATTTACGAGTATGTTCTTTTTGTAATTGCTGCCATTGTTTTGGCGGTAGGTGTGTTCAATTTCGCGATCCATAGAAAGAAGATTGTCCGCAGCCAAAAACACATCGGCGACTACAAACTGGAATATGGCGAGGGAGGCGATTGAGCGAAAGATAGCCCAATAAAAAAGCGAACCTGAACCAGATTCGCTTTTCTGTGCCCGGAGAGAGACTCGAACTCTCAAGGGACTGCTCCCAACGGCTTCTGAGACCGCAACGTTTACCAATTTCGCCATCCGGGCGGCACAGCCCTTTCGGGGCTGCAAATATATCAATAATTGTTAATTGTCAATGGTCAATTGTTAATTATCTCAGGCGGACCATTAAAGCCTATTCCTCCTCATCATCGCTATGCAGCATGTCCTGGTGCTCTTCGGGTCTGTAAGTTGCCTTAAGCTCAGCCAGTTTTTTCTTGCCATAAGCCATCTTCGTGATCAGCACAAACAGAACGGGAATGATGAAGATACCCACGATGGTAGCGATGAGCATACCACCGAACACCGTCCAGCCGATGGTTTGTCGCGATACGGCACCCGCACCCACCGAAAACATCAGTGGCATGATGCCGATGATAAACGCGAGTGAGGTCATGATGATGGGGCGGAGGCGTAACTTGACCGCTTCGATGGTCGCTTTAAGCAGGCCCATACCCATATCTACCCGTTCTTTGGCAAACTCCACGATGAGGATAGCGTTTTTGGCCGCCAGTCCGATGATGGCGACCAGTCCGATCTGCGCGTACACATTATTGTCGAGATGGGGAAGGAACGTCAGCACCAGGATGGCTCCGAATATACCCAATGGTACGGAGAGGAGGATGGAGAACGGTACCGACCAGCTTTCATACAACGCGGCCAACAAGAGGAACACGAAAATGATACAAAGGGCGAAAATCTGTAGGGTCGCGTTGCCCGATTCCTTCTCTTGGAGACTGAGGCCCGAAAACTCATAGGTGTAGCCTGCACCGAGGGTTTCAGCGGCCACCTCTTCCAGGGCATTCAGGGCGTCGCCACTACTGTATCCCGGAGCGGCACTGCCTCCCACATCGATGGATCGGAAGATATTATAGTGGCTGATGATCGATGGGTTTTGTACTACCTCATACGAAACCAACGTACTTAACGGTACCGATACGCCCTGCCGGTTTTTTACATACAGTTTATTGATGTCTTCGATATCCATCCGGTAGGAGGTGTCCGCTTGGGTCACTACGCGGAAGTTCCGGCCGAATCGCGTAAAATCGTTCACATAGCTGCTGCCCAGATAACCGGATATCGTTTGGTATATACTGTTTAGGGGGATGCCCATTTTCTTGGCTTGATCCCGGTCCACAGTGACCTCGTAATTGGGCGTCTTTGAGTTGAATAAGGTATATGCCATGCCGATTTCGGGCCGTTGGTTGGCAGCCATTACCAGCTTGCCGACCGCGGCCTCGAAGTCCTTGATGTCGCCACCCTGCTGGTCGAGTATCTGCATACTGAAGCCGCCGCTCGCCCCCAGTCCGGGGATGGCGGGCGGTGCCACGGCCAGCACCGTAGCTTTGGGGTATCCCCTATACATCCCTTGGATTTGGGCCAGGATTTCCGTGGACGTACGCGTCCGTTCTTTCCAAGGCTTCAACTGCACGAAAAGTGTCGCACCGTTCGATTTGAACGATCGGTTGAGGAGGTTGATGCCGTTGATGGCCGTCACATCCTTGATTTCGGGGAAGGCCTCCATAAATGTAGCTTCCATCTCTTCCAGCACTTCCGTGGTGCGGGCGGCGGAGGCCCCTTCGGGGAGGGTGATCCCCGTAATGAATATCCCGTTGTCTTCCGTCGGGATAAACCCGGCGGGTTTGGCTGAAAACAGGCCAAATGTGCCGATATAGAGGCAAACGAGGATGATGACGACGAACGGTGCGCGTTTGATGGCTGCCCTTACACCGCCAGAGTAGCGTTTGGTAACCCGGTCGAACCAGTTGTTGAACCGGTAGAACACTTTATTCATGCCTGTCGACTTTTCATTGAGTTGCGATGGTTTGAGCATCAGGGAGCACAATGCCGGTGTAAGTGTGAGCGCAACAAAGGCAGACAAGAGCACGGAAACGGCGATGGTGATGGCAAATTGTTGGTATAGTAACCCTACCATGCCGGGAATAAAACCGACCGGAATGAATACCGCTGAAAGGATGAGCGCGATCGCAATAACCGGCGCGGTGATTTCCTTCATGGCGCGTAGGGTAGCCTCCCGGGCGCTGAGTTTGTTTTTATCGATATGGTGTTGTACCGCCTCGACCACCACGATGGCGTCATCCACCACGATACCGATGGCCAATACGAATGCCAGCATGGTGAGGTTGTTGATGGAGAAGCCGAAGAGGTTGAAGAAAATGAACGTACCCACAATGGAAACGGGGATAGCTAATACAGGGATGAGCGTAGCCCGCCAGCTTTGCAGGAAGATAAACACCACCAGGGTAACCAGGATGAGCGCTTCGATGAGGGTATGGAGTACCGCATTGATGGAAGCTTCGACCACCGATACGGTTTCGTAGCTCACGGTGTAATCCAAGTCGCTGGGGAAAGTTTCCTTCAGCGCTTCCAATGCCTTGTATATACCGTCGGCGGTCTGTACGGCATTACTGCCCGGCATCTGGTTGATCATCATGCCCGACGCTGCCCGGCCATTCACCGTACTGGTGATGGTATAGGCAAATTGGCCCAGCTCTACTCGGGCAACGTCATCGAGATAGACCAAAGAACCATCGGTATTCGTTTTGACAACGATTTGATTGAACTCCGCTTCTGTATCGAGGTCGCCATCGAGGATGACCGGGAACTCGAATACCTGGTCGGATTGCTGCGGCCGTGCACCTACGCTTCCCCCCGGCATCCGGAGGTTCTGTTCCTGTATGGCGGCGTTGATATCCGCCGGCGTGAGGTTAAGGTTGGCCAGCTTATCGGCATCGAGCCATACCCGCATACTGAAGGGCTGTCCGAACGCCATCACATCGCCCACGCCGTTTACGCGCATCAATGCATCGCGCACGTAAAGGTTGGCGTAGTTGTTCATGAACTGCTGGTCGCGCGTGCCATTGGGCGAGAATAGGTTGATCATCATCAGCACATCGGTGTTGGCCTTGCGCGTGGTTACGCCCAATCGGCGTACCGCCTCGGGCAGTGCCGGTTCGGCAATGCCCACACGGTTCTGCACGTCGAGTGTGGCGATATCGATGTCGGTGCCCACATCGAACGTAACCGTGATGTTCGCCCGCCCGTCGGACGTACTGTTTGATGACATATAGGTCATGCCCGGTGTACCGTTGATCTGGCTTTCAATCAAGGTGGTAACGGTTTGCTCCACCGTCTCTGCGTCCGCTCCGGTGTAATTGGCCGAAACGTTGACCGTAGGGGGCGTGATGTTGGGGTATTGGCTTACCGGTAACGTCGTGATCGATATGACACCAATCAACGTGATCAAAATGGAGATAACGATGGAGGTGACCGGTCTTCTTATAAATACTTCTGAAATCATATTTTACGCTTGAGCTACAATGTGATCTACCTACTGTTCTGGCTCCGTGGGCTGTTGTACGGTAACTTTGGCTCCCGATCTCAGATTGATTAAGCCCTGAATTACCACTTCATCGCCGAGGGAAAGCCCCTCGCGTACCACAATCCTATCGGCTACTTTCGCACCGAGTTCGACAAGGCGCTCTTCAACCGTACTGCTATCCGTTACCACATACACGGCCGACTGCCCCAGCTGTTCGGTAACCGCTTGGTAGGGCACAACCAGTTGTTTGTTGGCTGATGTTGTCCGGACGCGCACATTGGTATTCATCCCTGCCCGTAACAAGCCCTCGGGGTTAGCAAAGACTGCCCGCACGGTGATGGTGCCCGTATTGGCGTCTACCGCGCGGTCGATGACCGTGATCCTACCGGATAGGGGATATACGGCGCCGCCACCCAGCGTCAACGTGATCACGGAATCCTTTTCGATATCCGTTTGCTTCTGCAAGGCTACAAATTGCTGGATGTTCCGTTGATTAACGGGAAAATCAACAGCGATGGGGCTGGTGGATGAGATGGTGTTGAGCAAGGTGCTGCCCGCGGTTACCAACGCCCCGGTCCGTACCTGCGAAATACCGATCGTGCCACTGAAAGGCGCCACGATGGTAGACCGGTTGAGGTTTGTGGTGGCCGTGACCCTAGCGGCCTTGGCCGATGCTACTTGCGCCTCGGCATTGTTGAGGTCGGTTTCGGCATAATCCAGTGTTTGCCTAGCAATCGCGTCTTGCTCGGCCAGTTTGCGGTACCGTGCCACATCGCGTGTGATGCGGTCAAGGTTTGCCTCGGCAATGGCTAAACTAGCTTCGGCCTGCTGCGCCGCAGCTTCATAGCGCGTGCGATCTATTTCATAAAGCTTCTGCCCTTTGGAAACCGAAGCACCATCGGCCACGAAGATAGCGGTGATGTAACCACTTACTTCCGCCCGGAGGTCGGTTTCATTGAGCGGTACCACACTCCCGGGGTAAGCGTCTATGCCCGCCACGATTTCTTCCGTTACTACATCCGTGGTTACCGGGATGGCTTGAGCCTGCGGCCTTCCGGCTTGTTGTTGTTTGTTGCCACATGCACCTGCGAGGCCGGCGGCAATGAGGAGGAGGGGGGCTATTTTGTAACTGTTCATATGTTTATAAATCAATCGTCGTGTCTAATGTCTAGTAGCTGTTGTTTATTGTCTAATATCTGTTGTCTTATTGACTCATGCCACCGTTCTCATCCAATACCGAGCCCAGTGCACGCTGTACTTCCAACTTACCGGAGAGCACGGCAAACAGGGCGTTAAGGTAATTGATCTGTGCGGTACGCAGGTCCGTCTCGGCGGTCATCAGATCGAGGTATGTCTTAATACCTTCGTCATATTGCAATTTCAGGGTGTTGTACACCTCCTCGGCTAGGACCATGTTGTGCTGTGCGGTGGCCCAGTCGTTCAGGTTAGCTTTGTAGGTGGCCATAGCCATTTCGTACTGCGTATTGATCTGGTTCTTCAGGTTAACGATATCCCAATCGATACGCGCTTCCTGCAGCTTGGACTTCCGGATTTCCTGGATACGTTTGGTGCCTTGGAAGATGGGTACATTGAGCGTCAGACCGAATACCGACCGCGGGAAAGCGGGGTTGTACAGGTCCGAAAACCGGTTGTCACGGAAATCCCATGCGTAGTTATAGAATGCCGATAAATTGGGTAGGAATGTCCATTTGTTGTACTGTGTGTTCACCTGCTGGAGTTGTTTGAGCGTCTGTAGCTGTAGGAATTCCACGCGGTTCTCCAGGTTAACGGTCTGGGTGGTATCGAGTAGTATTTCCTGTTCCATCGCATGATCTTCGAACGATAGGGAAAGGGGTTGCGTCGCCGCCAGTCCAATAAGTTCCTTCAGGTAGGCATATTTATAGTTGAGCATCTCGGCCACCCGTTTTTGTTCGGCCTTTGTGTTTGCCAGCGTTATCTCTGCCCGTTTATAGTCGATTTTGTCTACAATACCTGTTTCGTAGCGCACCTTTGCATCGGCCAGCTGCCGTTCGATACGAGCTAGGTTTTCCTGTATGATGTTCAACTGCTCTTCACTGGTGAGGATGTCGTAATAGCCCCTGCTCACTTCCACCACCGTGTTGATAGTGCTGTTTTCCGTATTCAGGGCATTTTGCTGCCGGATATACCGTGCGGCTTTCGCAGCTTGCATCAGGCCCGGGTTCAATAGTTGCTGGTCGGCTTGGAGTACCACGGCGCTTGAATGGTTTTGACCCATCGCAATGACCTGGTCTCCAATGACCGTTGTAGGTATTTTGACGTTGTAATTATAGGTGCCGGTTGCGCCGATCTGGGGGTACCATCCCGAAAGGGCCGATGCAATCTCCCGTTCGCCGATCGCTTCATCCAATAGGGCCTGCTGTACCGTCGGCCGGTTGTCGAGCGCAAAATCGATCAGGTCTTGCAATCGTGCATGGTCGGGCAAATCGGCGGCACTCTCCTGTGCCAGCAAAGGTGAAGAAAAACTTCCGCCGATAATAAATAAGGTGCTGTAAACAAGTTTTTTTAAATACATATTTGCCGTTGTCGTCATATGGGTAATCAGTTCTTAATGCCATCCCAGATGATGGCGACCATTTTTTTAAGGTCTTCTTCTTTTAACGCGAAGCGGCCATGGATGTTGCGCTTGGCCGTGGCGGATACGGTGCCGATGTATGCTGCGCTAATGATGTTGATATCCAAAGGCTTGATGTGGCCGTCTTGGACGCCCTGCTTCAGGAATACCGACACCTCATCCTGGAAACACACACGGTCTTCGGGGTAAACGTCTTTCACATAGGGCGAGGAAAAGAACTGTTCGAGGAAACCCAGCACTTCGGGGTGTTGTACATAATATTTCACCAAATTCATCCACACGGCGGTAAACTGGTCTGGGTAGGGCAGGCCAAGGTCGTTATCCTTGAAGATCACCTGTTGCATGCGTTCCCTTACATCATGGTAAAGTTCAACGATCAGTTCGTCTTTGGAAGTGAAATAATGGTAAATCGTTCCCGTGGCCACACCCGCCTCCTGCGCAATCTGGCTCATCGGCGTACCGTGGAAGCCGAATTCCTTGATCAGGCGCAAGGTGCTTTCATAGATAGCCCGCTTTTTCGTTGTTGTTTCCGTGCTTAATTGAACGTTCATTCGGGTGGCAAAGGAAAACATAATTTGCGAATAATAGCGAAGCATGCCCCATTAATAACGGAAATTTGACAATTGCCGTCAAAAGGTCAGTGGCTGTGCGTTGTCAGGAAACGAGGGTGAAGTCGATCTGCCTTTTGGCAAGGTCCACTTTCTTCACGCGGATCTGCACTTCATCGCCCAACTGGTACCTTTTCTTACGCCGTTGGCCGATGATGGCATAGTTCTTTTCGTCCAATGCGTAGAAATCGTCGGTAATGTCGCGCAGGCGCACCATGCCTTCGCATTTGTTTTCTTCGATTTCCACGTACATGCCCCATTCGGTTACGCCGGATATGATGCCTGTGAAGGTTTCGCCCACTTGGTCTTGCAGGAACTCGGCCTGCTTGTATTTCACCGATGCGCGCTCGGCGTCCGCAGCCCGCTTCTCCATTTGTGATGCATGCTCGCATTGCTTTTCATAGGCTTCGGCATTGACCGATTTGCCACCTGCTAGGTAGTGTTCGAGCAGACGGTGCACCATCACGTCGGGGTAGCGGCGGATGGGGGAGGTAAAGTGCGTGTAATAGTCGAATGCCAAACCATAATGGCTGGTTTTTTTGGTGGTATAGATGGCTTTGGCCATGGACCGGATGGCCAAGGTAGTCAGTACATTTTGTTCCTTGGTGCCTTCTACCCGTTCCATCAGTGTATTGAGCGACCGGGCGGTCTCACGGTCGGATTTCGTGTTTATTTTATATCCGAAACGGGCGGCAAATTGGGCAAAGGCGGTAATGCTTTCTTCCTTGGGTACGTCGTGCACGCGATACACGAACGTTTTTCTGTTGTTGCCCTTGCCTTGTTTGCCGATGAATTCGGCCACACGCCTGTTGGCCAGCAGCATGAAGTCTTCGATGAGTCTGTGGGCGTCTTTGCGCTCCTTTACGTATACGCCCAATGGTTTGCCGTCTTTGTCAAGGTGGAACTTTACTTCGGTTGTTTCAAAGCTGATGGCCCCGTGCTTGAACTTGCGGTCGCGCAGGATATGTGCCAATTGATTAAGGGTTTGCAGCTCGGTACTGAATTCGCCCGCTTGTTGTTCGATGATTTCCTGCGCTTCTTCGTAGCTAAAACGCCTGTCGGAATGGATGATGCCTTTCCCAAACCAGTCTTTAACGACGTTGGCATTACTGTCCATCTCGAATACGGCAGAGAATACAAGGCGGTCTTCTTTTGGCCGGAGGGAACAGAGGTCGTTCGAGAGACGCTCGGGAAGCATGGGGATCACGCGGTCTACCAAGTAAACGGATGTGCCACGCTCGTAGGCTTCCTTATCGAGGGGCGAGTCGGGCCGCACGAAGTGGCTCACGTCGGCGATGTGGACCCCTATTTCACAATGGCCGTTGGGCAGTTGCTCGAACGATATGGCGTCGTCGAAGTCTTTGGCATCTTCGGGGTCGATGGTAAACGTGGTTACCCCGCGGAAGTCGCGCCGTTTGGCGATTTCTTCGGCCGGTATTTCTGCGCTAAAGGCGGTTGCCACTTTTTCCACGGCTTTGGGGAATGCGAGCGGGAAGCCGAAATCGGCCAAGATAGCATTCATTTCCGTGTCGTTCTCCCCCTTTTTGCCCAGCACGAAGGTGACCTTGCCAACGGGGTTTTTGCCGTCGCGTGGCCATTCGGTGATGGTTACCACGACCTTCTCACCGTCTTTTGCCCCATTGAGATCGGCCAGGGGTACAAAGATATCGTGCAGCATCTTACGGTCGTCTGCGTTGAGGAATGCAAAGCGCGGGGAGATGGCTATGGTGCCGGTAAACTCAGTGCGCGCTCGTTCCAATATTTCTACCACTTCGCCTTCCTTGCGTTTGCCGCGCCGTTTTTCGTAGGTGTGCACTTTCACGCGGTCGCCATGCAGCGCTTGGCGCAGCTTCCGCGGTCCGATGTATATATCGTCCTCAAGCTCATCTTCCGGTACGATGAATGCCGATCCGTCGGCTGTCATATCCACCTTCCCAATAACGAAGGCTTTAAGTTCCCTGAGGGTATATTTCCCTTTTTCCACTTCTTTGAAGAGCCCGCCGGTTCGGGTTTCTTCCTGCAAGATGTCGCGGATCGCTTCGCGCGATTCGTTATCGGCCAGGTTAAGTTTGGCGGCCACCTGCTTATAGTTCATCGCCTTATTGCCCGATTTCTCGATCAGGTCGGAAATCAATTGGGTAAGTACGTGTTTGAATGCATTGTTTTTTCTGTTTGCCATATTGAAATTTGTGATTTGAGACATTCGACGGCCTGTATGGGCGCTGTTGTCTAGTGTCTGTCGTCTGTTATCTAGTGTCTGTCGTCTGTTATCTAGTGTCTGTCGTCTGTTATCTAGTGTCTATCGTCTGTTGTCTAGTGTCTATCGTCTGTTGTCTAATATCTCACGTCTAATCCGCATAACTAACGGCCTCCAGCGCTATTGGCGGTTCATTGCGCAAACGCCGCAAGATTTGTGCCGTGGTGAGCACATCCTTTTCGCAATACACGCGGATGCGCGCCAAATCATTTTCTTCGTAGTACACCCGGTACACATCTGCCCCGCTGATATCGTCTTTGGGCGACGGGATGTCCAATGCGGCTGTCATGAGGTTGAGCGAGACGTAACTACGGAAATCGCCGAATCGCCAGAGTTCCATGGTGTCCAAGTGATTGATTTCCCAGGGTTTCTTGCCCGATATGTCCAATTGGGCGGGCAGTGGGAGCCTATTGATGATCATCCGTTTGCACAGGTAAGGGAAGTCGAAGGCCTTGCCGTTGTGGCCGCAAAGCACCAGGTTAGGTGGTTGCGTCTGTAGCAGGTCGGAAAAATCGGCCAGCAACTCCCGTTCATCCCGATGGGCGAACGACTTCAGCCGGAAGCCGGTCTGGCTTTGCCTTTGGTGGAATACGCCTACCGATATGCAGATGATCTTGCCGAACTCGGCATGCAGGCCAGCATTTGGATACACATCTGCGGCCGTCTGGTCTGCTTCCAGCGTGTTGCGCACCTTGTGGGTCCATAATTCCTTGAACCTGTCGGGCAAATCATCGAAAGCGGCCGTTTGGCTTACCGTTTCGATATCCAGTACCATTATTTGTTGCAGATCGACCGTTTCGAGCATGGCTATTTCACTTATTTCGCTAAGATTTCAAATCGCTGGCTGATGCGCGTTCCGTCATCGTCTACCAACGTGATGCGATGTTCTCCCGGAGGGATTTCCAGCGCCAGTTGGTGGAACGTTTCCGTTTCGCCAACAAATGTATTGTCCAGATGCCAGAATATCTTGCTTCCACGCTTGCGATGGGCAGCATTGAAAATCACCTGTCCGCGCTTTCCATCAATTTCTAAAGGTATATAAATTCTCGCGTTATTTTTCGGATAAATCATTTCCATCACCAGCCCTTGCGAGCCGTCGGTACATCCTGATGCATAGGGCGGAAGCTCACGGTAGTTGCTGTGCCGGGGCTTGTAATAATATTCCATGGCCGGCGGTAGGATAAACCACTTGGCGGCCACGATGTCGCCCGGCGGGGCGCACTCGGCCGTTACGCGGAGTGTGCCCTCGCGGTTGGTGTGTATGGTACGGTGGTAGGGGCATACGGTAGAACGGTGGCCAGGCACGGGAATATACAGGGTGTCGGGATTGGGGCAATCCGGCCCCGCCAGGTGGCCGCTTTGACCGCATACGGCGGTCTGTACCATGCGGTCCAGGGGCGGCGTAAACCACCCCGGCGAAGGCAGTAGATCGAAAATATCGAACAAGATGGGCGCTGCGGTATTGATACCTGTCAGTCCGGCGCGGCCCTCGCCGTCGGCGTTGCCCACCCATACGCACACGACATGCGAGGGAGTGAGGCCCACTGCCCACCCATCGCGGAAGCCGAAGCTGGTGCCTGTTTTCCAGGCGATTTTCTTAGATGAAGCGAATTGTTCCCAAAGGGCCTCCTCGCCGGGACGCATCACCTCATTCATGGCTTGGAAGGTGAAATAAAGCGATGCATGGTCAATGACTGAGGCACGTTCCGTGGCTCCCGCCGTCGGCCCATGTGCGCTTTTGATATAAAATGGCTCGTGGTAATCGGCGGGATCGTAGTTGGCGTTAAGCCGTTCATAATGATTCAGCGTACGGGCCATACTGGCATAGGTGCCCGCCAATTGCCAGGGTGTTACCTCACAGCCACCCAAGATCATGGATAGCCCGTAGAAATCGGCGGGCCGGTCGAGGGTGCGGATGCCCACCGATTTGAGGAACGGGTGGAAGCGCTGGTATTTGTATTGCTGCAGCATCTTTACGGCGGGGATGTTGAGCGAGCGGCTCAATGCCTGTGAGGCCGGTATAGCACCATCGTAACCAAGGTCATAGTTCTGGGGTGCGTAACCGCCGATCTGGGTAGGCACATCGGCGATGAGCGTATTCGGCAGGATCAGGCCGTCGGTGAGCATGGCCGCATAGAGCATGGGCTTCAACGTACTCCCCGGGCTTCGCAGTGAGGTGATCATATCCACCTGGCTTTCGGCCCCACTGTTTTGCGGTGTGTGCACATTGCCAATGTACGCGAGGGTTTTACCTGTTTCCACCTCCAGTACCAGCGCGGCAGCGTTTTGGATGCCGCTGGCACTGAGGTTGCGGTGGTAGCGGTCTACGATGTCGGCAACCTGCTGTTGTAGGGCAGCATCGATGGTGGTAGCTACGCGGGTGGAATGCAGGCCGAGTGTGCCATATTCCTGTTTGAAACGTTCGAGCAGATGGGGAGCAAGCCGCGGTAGGGGGTGTGGCTTGTCGGGCAGCGGTTCCAGCTTGGCAAGGTCGGCGGTCTGTTGGTCAATGTTACCCGTAGCCGCCAGCCTATCCAATAAACCGTTGCGCTTGTTGAGGAGTTGCCCCCGGTTGCGTCCGGGGTGGATGAGTGCCGGTGCATTCGGTAATACGGCCAGCACGGCGTTTTCCGCCCATGATAGTTGGTCGGGTGCGCGACCGAAATAGCGCCAAGCTGCCGCCTCGAGCCCTACTACATTGCTTCCGAACGGAGCATTTGCCGCGTAAAGTTCCAGGATGTCCGCCTTGCTGTAGCCTACTTCCAATCGGACGGCCAGAAACGCCTCGACCAGCTTTTGCCACAGTGTGCGGTCGCGGTTGCGACTCATACGGATGACCTGCATACTGATGGTACTACCGCCGCTAACAATACGGCCGCCCGCGACATTCTGCCGGATGGCGCGAGCTAGCGCGATGGGGTCGATACCGGCGTGGTAGTAGAAACGTTTGTCTTCGAAGGTGGTGATGCACTTGGCAAATTTTTCCGGTACTTTCCCGGTAGCAGGGAAACGCCATTGGCCATCAGCCGCGATGGAGGCCGCCAGCAGCGTGCCCGATGCATCTTCGATGACGAAGGAGGTAGGGGAACGGAACAATGGCTTAGGCAGCGATAGGTAAAATAGTACGAGCAAGGTTGCTGATGCCAAGAGAACGGTGATGCCCCTTCTGGTTTTACAGAAGCTGACGAAGCGCTGTCCTTGTCTCGATACCCAGTTGATCACCCCGCTAAATTACGAAAATATTCATGCGTCTACGGATTGGGGCTCGATCAGAAAACGGTGCTAAAACCTTAGTGTTATTATTTTGTTCAGGTAATTACAATAACCTAATGGTTTTAAATTGATTGATTGTATATACTTGGGATTTTTAGCGAATGGATAGTTTTTGTTTTAGCAATAAAATAGCGGTTTTCAGGGAGTTGCGGGTAGTGTGTGCTGCGTTGGGCAATGAGCGGCGGCGCTAGCTAAAAAATATATAAGGATATTAAATTTATATAAACAATGCAAAATACTATTTATCAATATTATATAATATTTATACCTTCTATTTTAGCTATGAAATAGTGAGTTGTTTTAGCTGGATTTTGTAGACAATAAGCGCTGGCGCATGGTCGTTTGATTCCATGCATTGATTGGTGGTATACGTTCGATATTATTCGCGGAATGGTAAATGTTACTATTTTTACAGAGCGATTCTGTGCCATTTACCTGAATATAAATTGTGAAAAATTGCCGTGGTTCAGGACTGTCAAGGAGATTACACCATGCCAAATTTATATATTATAGCGGGCTGCAACGGAGCGGGGAAAAGGTTGCTTGATGGTGTCCGGAAGGCATTGCGGAAACTGGCCGAGTAAACAGCGGCCAAAGGAGGGAGTTAATGTTTTATTTCCCGAAGGCCCTGCACTGCGCGCAAAGCCCTACGGCGTTGACACCGATGGAACGCAATTGATATCCGTCGGGTAGGTTGATTTTTGGCATCCTAAAGTCTTCGAGGCAATAGATGCTGTTGCACATTTCGCAGATGAAATGCACATGTTCATCGTGGTGGTGGTGTTCGTCGCATTCCGTCGAGCAGAGTGCATACGTTGCGGTACCGTGGAGGTCGAATATCTTGTGGAGGATGCCTTTTTCTTCGAAGGTAGCCAGCACGCGGTAGAGTGTTACCCGGTCAATCGAATCACCCAGCACTTTTTCCAATTCGGGCTGGGAGATGGCCGTTTCCTTATCGGAGATGATTTGCAGTACCCGCAGCCTGGGTTTGGTTACCTTGAGTTTGTTGCGGCGCAAAAGAGGAGCAAAATGCTCACTGGCGTCGGTTTGCTGGATGGTATTTGCTGCTGAAGTAGGCATGTTTGTTCGGTTCATGGGGTGGATGCCTCAAAAAAGGACTAGCCTTTGTATGGAGGCACCCGCCTCAAAAAACAATTTATTTACCGGCAGCTTTGGCGTGGTCGGCCAAAAACTGCGCCAGTCCGTTGTCGGTGAGCGGATGCTTGAGCAATCCAAGTATGGCAGACAGCGGACCGGTCATTACATCGGCACCGATTTTGGCACACTCCACGATATGCATCACGTGGCGGATGGAGGCGGCCAATATCTGCGTTTCATAACCATAGTTATCATAGATCAACCGGATGTCTTCGATCAACGCCAATCCGTCGGTCGAAATATCATCCAAACGGCCCAGGAATGGCGATACGTAGGTGGCTCCGGCCTTTGCCGCCAGTAGGGCCTGTCCCGACGAAAATACCAGCGTGCAGTTGGTTTTAATGCCTTTGCTGCTGAAGTATTTGATCGCCTTTACACCTTCCTTGATCATCGGCACCTTCACCACAATGCGGTCGTGGAGCTTGGCCAACGCTTCGCCTTCCTTGATAATATTGTCGTAATCGGTCGAAATGACCTCCGCGCTGACATCGCCGTCGACGATTTCGCAGATGGCTTTGTAGTGGTTGATGATATTCTGTTCGCCGGTGATGCCCTCTTTGGCCATCAAACTGGGATTGGTCGTTACGCCATCCAGCACGCCCAGGTCCTGGGCTTCTTTGATCTGTTGCAGATTGGCGGTGTCAATAAAAAACTTCATGTTTTGAGTGATATAAAATAATGTATTTGTAAACAGCTGTAAATGTTATTATACAGCCTGTAAAATTAACGATAATAACCCGGATAGCGAAAAAATATAGGTATGACTTTTGCATGATTCACGGGGTGAACATCTTCCGGGCACTAACGCATCGCAACTACCGGCTTCACTTTACCGGCCAAGCCATTTCCCTGATGGGTACATGGATGCAGCGCATTGCGGTGAGCTGGTTGGTTTACCGGCTCACCGAATCGGCATTGGTGCTTGGCGTGATTTCGTTCCTGTCGCTCATCCCCTCGCTGGTACTGTCGCCGTTTATCGGCAGTTTCGTAGACCGACAACAGAAATACCGTATTGTGCTGGTTACACAGATCGGCCTCATGTTGCAGGCAGGTACACTGGCGGCCATGGTGTTTTTCGGTTATTACCATGTGTGGTGGATCGGTGTGCTGAGCCTTGCACAGGGTATCATCAACACGTTCGATGTTACCGCCCGGCAATCGCTCATGGTGGAATTGGTAGACAACAAGGCCGACCTCCCCAATGCCATTGCGCTCAACTCCTCGGCCTTCAATGCCGCGCGCATGGTGGGGCCTGCGTTGGGTGGTATATTACTTAGCACCTATGGCGAAGCAGTATGTTTTGGTATCAACTTCATCAGTTTCTTCGCGGTCATCACTTCGTTGCTCCTTATGCGGTTGAGGCCGCAGCAGGCAATTGCGCATAAGGAAAGTACATGGCAAGGCCTCAAGGAAGGGTTTAGCTATCTGCGGCATTCGCCGCACCTGGCATCATTGGTCATGCTGCTCTCGGCCTCCAGCCTGTTGGTCATTCCCTATACCACGCTGCTGCCGGTCATCGCCCGTGAAATGTTCAATGGGGACGCCACCACCTTTAGCTGGTTTGAGAGCGCGGCGGGGCTAGGTGCCATGGCGGGCGCCATCTACATGGCCAAAACAAGGATAGGCACCAACCTGCGCTTCCGGGTGATGAAGGCTGCCGGCTTGTTGGCGGCGGGCATCCTCGCCCTTTCTTTTGCCTCGTGGCTGCCGCTGGCGTTGACCAGTACATTACTGGCCTCCATGGGCATGATGGTGCAGAATTCGAGCATCAATACCTACATCCAAACCCACGCCATGCCGGCTTACCGCGCGCGGGCCATCAGCTACTACATCATGGCCTTCCAGGGGATATTCCCGCTCGGCAGCCTTCTGGTGGGCGCCATGGCCAGCGCGTGGGGTATCCATTACACCCTGCTCCTACAGGGGGTGGCCGGAGCACTTGTGGCATTGGGGTTTACGGCATACATCTGGCAGCACATCCATCGCAAATATGTGCCGGTATAAACGCATGTTGAAATAGAACAACCGATTGATTAGGCCCTAAAACAGGGCTGTACCGTTTTATACTTGCCGAGCAGCTTTATTTTTTCAATATTTGTGATTGTTTCAACGGCTCGTAGATGAGCCGCTAATCAATTATCCATTTAATGATTCATATGAACTATTCGAGAAGACGGTTTTTGAGAACGGCTGGGTTGACCACCATCGCCGGCGCGGTTGCCGCCGACTATGCACTGGGGTCCAACTCCATTTGGTCACTCAACTCAAAGACCTTGAAAGTGGGGCTTATTGGCTGTGGGGGTAGGGGTACGGCCGCGGCCATGGAAGCGCTTAATGCCGACCCGAACGTAATCCTTTATGCCATGGCCGATGCGTTCGAAGATCAGCTTGAACATTCGCTGACAACGCTGGAAGAGAAGTTTGGCAACCGGGTAAAGGTTAGCAAACGGCACCGGCTCGTGGGACTGGATGCCTACCAGCAATTGGTAGACCTGGATGTGGATGTGGTGCTGCTGGCCGCGCCGCCAGCCTTCCGGGCCGACCACCTCGAGGCCGCGGTCGATGCCGGTAAACACATATTCTGTGAAAAGCCCTTCGCCGTGGACGGGCCCGGATTGCGGCGGGTTATCGAAGCTTCGAAACAAGCGAAGGCCAAAAACCTGTCGTTGGTGTCGGGGTTCTGCTGGCGCTACCACATTCCGAAGCGGGAAACGTTCAGCCGTGTGCAAGACGGGCAGATCGGCCGGATATTGGCCGCCGAGTGCAGCTACAATACCGGGGAGTTGTGGTACAAAGAACGGCAACCCCAATGGACGGACTTTGAATACCAACTGCGGAATTGGCTGTATTACAATTGGCTTTCGGGCGACCATATCATCGAGCAGGCCATCCATAGCCTGGATATGATGCAATGGGCGCTGGGCGATAAGCTGCCAGTGAGCGTAACGGGAAGCGGCGGCCGCCAGAAACGGGTGGACCCCAAATTCGGCAATGTATACGACCATTTTGCCATGGTGTACCAATATGACGACGGCACAAAGGCTTATTTCTCTTGCCGGCAACAGAACGATACCGCACCCGCGTATGCCGTGGAGCTGGTGGGCAACGAAGGCCGGTGTGTGGTAGACTGCCGTACGGGTGGCCATGATATCACCGGCAAGAACCCATGGAAGTATGACGATACGACGAAATTCACCGACGAGAACGCGTATAAGAAGAGTAATTCGAGGGGCATGTACCAACAGGAGCACGACGAGCTGTTTGCCTCCATCCGTGCAAACAAGCCGATGAACGACGGTGACTGGATGGTGAAATCGAACCTGGTTGCCCTTGCGGGCCGGATGGCGGGCTATACCGGCCAGGCCGTTTCACTGGAGGCCGCGCTGGCATCCGAAGAGGTGTTCTTCCCCGGAAATGTGTCTTGGGACACGAAATATGATCTTCCCATTGCCATTCCTGGCGAAAAAAAGACGACTTGATATGATGGACAGAAAAAACTTTATAAAATCAGCATCGCTGTTGGCGGGTGGGGCCGTGGTAGCCCCGGCGCTTGGCGGCAACGGTCCGCTGATGGCCAAACCGGCGGGCAACACATTGAAACTGAAGAAAGGTGTCAGCTTTTACATGATCAAGGAGGAGCTCTCATTGGTCGACAAGTGCAAGCTGGTGAAAGATCTGGGCTTCGACGGGGTTGAGTTCAACAGTCCGGTCGACTTCAGTCTGGACGAAATGCTTGAGGCCAAGGAAAAATCGGGCATCGAGATACCCAGCGTGGTCAACAAAGACCATTGGAGCAAGCCATTGTCCGATCCCGACCCGGAAGTGCGGCAGTATACCATTGACTCGGTGGCGAAATCGCTGGCCGATGTCAAGGCGCTCGGCGGCGACACGGTGCTGGTGGTGCCGGGTGTGGTCAACGAAAAAATCCCCTACGGCGTGGCGTACCGGAATGCGTTGGATTCGGTGCGGAAACTGATCCCCCATGCCGAAAAGACCGGTATGAAGATCGGCTTGGAGAACGTATGGAGTAATTTTATCCTGAGCCCGGTGGAAGCGCGGCAGTTTGTCGACGAGATCAACCACCCATTGGTAGGCTGGTACTTCGACATCGGCAACATTCTGCGGTATGGCTGGCCCGAGCATTGGATAACCGAGCTCAACAGGCGCATCGTGAAGCTCCACGCCAAGGAATTCAGCCGTGGGAAGATGAACGACGAGGGGCTGTGGAAAGGGTTTGGCGTTGACCTGCTGGCGGGCGACAACAACTGGCCGGTGGTGATGCAGGCACTCAGGGACATTGATTACCAAGGCGGCTGGCTCACCGTTGAGCTAGGCGATGGCGACCGGGAGTATCTGAAGAAGGTGTCTGGGCAGGTGGATGCCATTTTTGCTCTTTAGGAATGGTACGTGAGTTGTGTGAGGGGCGTCTCTGGAAAACGGGCGCCCCTTTTCGTTTCAATTAACGGAGGTATAGACACTGCAAAGTGAAAGCCTAACATATCGCTTCATTTTCTCTAAAAATTTGTTGGGATATTGGAGTTTTTTTTTGGATTGAAATACTTTACTCATCCATCTTTCCAGTGCATTAATCCGTTCTGGTGTGTTAAAATACCTGCCTCGGTATCCGAAGCAGATGGCCATATGTAAGGCGAGTTCGCTGGCCGAATGTTCAATTCCCTGATTATTCAATTCCTAAACAGTTAGAAACGAACTATGGCGAACGACTGGGCTTTAGGCATGAGATCAAAGGATCAGCCGAAATCATCACCCGTGATAGGCGTCTGATTCAACGGTTCTTCGATAATTTGAGATATATTATTGAAAAATAATATTATATCGATATTTTAATCGGCTGAGTCTATTACAATAATGAAAGTCTAGTTCACTAAGACCTTTTCAGGATTAATAAATAGCCCATTACAATATAATTCTATGATGTTAAAAATGCCAATCCCATTCTTTTATATGATTTTTTAGTTCCTCTTATTCATCTGACACATTTATAAGTGCTCTCTAAAATTTTTTAATGCTTAGTCTTCGTGTATCCGGATATTTGTTGGGAAAAATCACGATGAAATACCTTATTACATATCGTTGGCCGTCTTAGCATTATACATGTTGGGTCCATATGGAGGACCTATAGGCATTTGGAATGCCATCAAGCACGGGGTTTATGATAGTAACTACATCAAATCTTCATTCAGCGAGGCTGCTGCAAATAGCATACTTTATCTGAATCAACTTATCGCCATTGTGTTTTTTGGCACTATTACGTTTTGTCTTTCATTGCCGCTATTTCGTAACATGGGCGCATCATCGAAATACCAACTCGGTGTAGGATGTTTGCTGGTCATTGTTTTGATTATATTTATTCCGAAGGTTGTGTATCAAATTTAGCGCGTTTTCGTTTGCGATGAACATTCACTTTATTCCGTTATTACCCCGCGAGATATGCTCCCAAAAGCCATCGCAGTTTGAAATCTTGCCCATTTTTCCTACCTTTAGCTTTCAGAAAATCGTCTACATCTACCAATGATAAACTCAGCATTCTTCCGCTTTGCCGGAAATCAATAGGTTACCTCTGGTCGGCCATTCAACGGCCTGCTCCAGTTTATCCCGCAGCCGGACGACCGGTCGCCGGCCAACGCCCCGCGCCACGCGGCCTTTGAAAGTACCGACCCACAATGGCTCGAAATCAAAGAGAACATCTCGACGGAAGGGGTGCGCGTGGAGCTGCCGGCTAATGCGCCACGGTATTGGCAGCTGTTCCAACTGGGCGGTACCGCGATGTGTACCTGCCCCACGCCATCCGTGTGGCCGAAGGGGTGTGTTTCGGTTTTGGGAGTAGGCGCGAGAAAATACCCATAACCTTCGCCAAAGGCAGTGTATGGGCGCTGCTGGTGGGCTGCACGGGAGGTGCTACCCTTGCTGGCGGAAGAGTTTGAGCCGCTGGCCAGGCTGCATGCGGTGTGCGACGACGACGGTCCGTTGGATGTGATGGTGCCCGAACAAGCGATGATTATATCCAACGCCGCAAGTTCCAGGCATTCGAAAAAATGAAATATAAGCCTTGCAGTACGCTTACCCGGGCTTTTGAGAACGACCGATTAAGATCAGTGACTTCATCCATAAGCTTAAGCTTGATAAAGCCAGAGAGTTACTCTATACAACGGATCGGCCTGTGGAGGATATCTCGCGAGAGTTGAACTTTTCATGCCCCAAATATTTCTCCAATAGCTATAAGCAACATTTCTTTGAAAGCCCTACGGAATTCAGGATGCGGTAAGGGGTCGATGAAGAATGAGTGCGGATTGGATGCCATAGTGCTTTGTACGCTAACGTCAAATACATGTAAATCGGTAAGCAAAACATGAAAAGCGGCAATGACACTTATTCCGTGCAGGGGCTTTCCAGGGGGAGACGCCCTGCCTTTTTTATCTACTTGTTTAGGCAAAAAAAATTATCTTTACCACACTTACGCCCATGAAACACGTTACCAAACAACACCCGCTGAAACCGATAAGCCTGTCTTTCCATGAAGACAAGCAGCCTCCCGCACTTGAGGTGGAGGCCCTGAGGGGAATAACGGTTGCATGTAGACGATGTCCCCATCCTTACCCGCCAATCGTTATTAGGGTGAACAATAAAATTTTTAGAAATGAAAGAATTTGCATTAATCTTTAGGTTGAAAGACATTGCCGATTTTAAGCCATCGCCCCAACAAATGCAGGAACGCATGAATTGGCTGGCCGGTATCGCCGCACAGAACAAATTGGTGGATAAAGGCAACACGTTGTTGCCCACTCAGGGGAGTGCGAAAACCGTGAAGGCCAACCATGTGGTCACGGATGGGCCGTACACCGAAATCAAGGAATTTATCAGCGGATACATCGTTGTAAGTGCCGAAGACATCGACGAGGCGGTGGAAATTGCTAAAGCGAACCCGATATTTGATCAGGTGGGCGGCAATATTGAAGTACGGGAGGTGTTAAAAAGGGATTGATGAACGAAAACCGTCAGTCACATACGGATCTTTTACCGCACTTATTCCGACAGGAATATGCAAAAATGACGGCCGTTCTGTGCCGTCATTTTGGTTTAGCACATATTGAAATTGCCGAAGATATTGCCAGCGATACCTTTTTAAAAGCATCGGAAAATTGGGCAATCAACGGAGTACCTGAAAACCCCACCGCCTGGCTATATACCGTAGCCAAAAATAGAACCAAAGATTACCTGAAGCGTACGGCTACTTTCGAAACAAAAATAAGAGAGGCCGTGAAACCGGCCAACCTGGAAACCGAAGAAGCTATCGAGTTCGACAATCAGCATCTTGCGGATAGCCAATTGGCCATGATTTTTGCCGTTTGTAATCCAAGCAATTCAACCGAAGGCCAAATTTGTCTGGCCCTCCAGATCCTTTGCGGTTTCAGCGTAGTGGAGATTGCCAACGCTTTTCTGACAAAGGCCGAAACGATAAAGAAACGGTTGCACCGAGCCCGGACCAACCTTCGGAACGACAATTTTCAAATCAGGGAGCTGCGTGGAACGGAAATCAAATCGAGATTAGATGCGGTTTTGCAAACGTTGTATTTGCTCTTCAACGAAGGCTATTTTTCAAAAACCTATACCCAACAAATCCGAAAAGACGTTTGTGCAGAAGCTTTGAGACTTACGCTCGTATTGACCGAAAACCGGCTGACAGACACACCGGAAACAAACGCCTTGCTTGCCCTGATGTGTTTCCAAAGCTCACGGCTGGACGCGAGGATGGATGCAAATGGCGAGACCGTTTTGTTTGATGAACAGGATAAATGTTTGTGGGACGAGACGCTGATTGAAAAGGGGAATCATTTTTTGATAAATGCCTGTAGCCATAGCGAAATTTCAAAATACCATTTGGAAGCGGGTATTGCCTATTGGCATACCACGCTGACCGGCCACCACAAATGGCAACACATTTTACAACTTTATGATCAGCTGGTTCTGATTGCGTATTCGCCGATAATAGCATTGAACCGGATATTTGCTGTTTCCAAAGTTTACGGAAACGAAAGGGCGATAACCGAAGCGGAGCAACTGAAACTGGAAAATAGCCCTTATTACCACGAGTTATTGGGTTATCTATACGCGGATCTTGCCACAGACACAGCAATCGCCCATTACGAACAAGCTATTCAACTGACGAAGTCGGAAACGGAAAAGCAGACATTGATAAAGGAAATAAGGCGAATGAAGAAAAACTACGGATAATGCATATGTATTTGTATTTCGACTCACCTATTACCGAAGTTTGGACCTATTGTTGTACGCAAATCACGCGATAACAAACTGGAAAATGGAAAAAATAGTTTTACTGTCACTAGGATTATTCGCCTTAACAGCCTGCAATAACCCGGAAAGTGGCTCGTCGGAAAATACGGAGGCGCAAACCCCCACCGAAAGCACGGCGATTGGCGGAGAAAAAGATGACCACGGGTGCCTTGTTGGCGCTGGTGAGACCTGGAGCGAATTACAGCAAGGTTGCGTGCAGATCTTTGATATCGGACAGCGTTTAAACCCGGTGGAAGTACCCGATGGAGGAGCAGTCATCAGTGCATTTGTGTTATGGGATGACGATCGGTCGAAAGCCGAACTGTTTTTGCCGGATGGGGAGGGGGCCATCATCATGGAGAAGGGTGAAAACGAAATATATCAAAAGGATTCTGTTAAATTTGATGCATCAGCAGCGGCTTTATACATCAATGGCAAAATGACCTATAAGGCAGATTAAACAAGTAACCAAGCGGATATATGCATATTAGAAAAGAAGAAGCGAGCGATTGCGAAGCCGTTTTCCACGTCATTGAAAAAGCTTTTGAGCATGAAATATACACGGACCATCAAGAGCAATTTCTGGTGGAACGCTTGCGGAAATCGACTGCATTCGTGCCGGAATTGGCTTTGGTAGCCGAGTTGGATGGTGAAGTGGTGGGATATATTTTGCTCACAAAGATTCAGATTGTAAATGAACACGCCAGCGCAACGTCGCTAGCCATGGCTCCGGTGGCGGTTTTACCAGCACATCAGGGGAAAGGCATCGGTGGACAGCTGATTAGATACGCCCACGAAAAGGCGACGGAATTGGGCTTCGGTGCTGTGGTGGTACTGGGGCATGAAAATTATTATCCGCGATTCGGCTACCGATTGGCTGGCAGCTACGGCATCAAGTTGCCGTTTGACGTCCCTGCCGAAAACTGTATGGCCATTGAGCTGGTTGAAGGTGCGTTGAGCAATGTAAACGGAATGGTGGAATATCCGCCGGAATTTAATGGATAAAGATGCGTTTAATCATCCAAGGTTGTTTATTTTCTTCATGACGTTTTCCACCATCGCATCGCAATAGATTAAATTAAATTCGAAAAGTTCGCTGGGAGAATAATCTCTTTCTATTTCGCTGCGCAGCATGGCCTTGGCTCTGTTGAGGCGGACCTTGACGTTGGCGTTGCTGATATGCAGTGTTTCCGCGGTTTCCGCTACGTTCAACCCGTTGATTTCTCGCAATGAAAATACAATGCGATAGTCGAATGGGATCCTTTCGAGTGCGTTTTCTATCACCCGCCCCAGTTCATGGCGCTGCACGATTTTATCCGTATCGTTCTGACCGTTGGTAAACATCGGCGTGGATTGGTCGTTTATGTCCTGCATAATTTCGTTCTTAAAACTCGACTTTCCCTTCCTGCGAAAGCAGTTGTTCATCATGATACGGATAATCCACGTTTTAAAATCGGAACGGCCCTCAAATTGTAACAGGCTTTTGTATGCGTCGATAAATGTTTCCTGCATCAAATCCTGCGTGTCTTGGTGATTGTAATTGTACGACCTGCCTACTTTGTACAGGGAGGGATTGAAGCGCCGCACGATGATCTCGTAGAGCGCTTTTTCCCCGTCGATAATCCTCCTGATAATTGCCTCTTCGGTAAACTTTTCCGACTGTATCCTATTCATACTATGGTCTTAGCTATTCTCGCCATTGATAGGGCTGCGATGGCCATTACCAGGTCACGCACGGCCACATCTACATAATTGAAGCCGGCTAATAGCGTGAGTGCAATCAAGGTAAGCCATGCCGCAACAATGTATCCGCCAATGTCGGGTTTTTTCAGCACAATGAGGCCGGCCACGATTTCAATAACCCCCACCACCATCATGAACGCCGAAGCGGAAAAGGGCAGAAGAGCCCCCAGTGTTGGATTAAGGTACTGATCCCACTCGGTTAACAGATTGGTGAACTTGTCAGCCCCCGCAACAATAGGTACGATGACGAAGGTGTACTTCAACAGGTTGAAGGTTTGTTTTAACGCTTGCTGTGCATTTGTTGATTCCATGATTTTTCGTTGTTTATGTCTTACACTACCATTAGGGTAAACGAAGAACGAAAAGGTTACAGAAAAGTGGATGATCACACTGCCTACAGAATCGGTTCCTGTCGATTGTCAAAGAAAACAATGATCTGCACCTCTTTGCCGACGACACGATATAAAAATGAAATAGTACGGTGAACGATAGCACGCCTTACGCGCGCATCCTCCCTGTACAGTTTGGAAGGCAAATGGAGATTTGGTAACAATAGCCAATACGCGTCGGGTGTCTTTCTGGAATTGTTTGGCGGTTTTGGACTATCTTTGGCTTCGTCGGAGAAGTAGGGTTTATAATCTGCCATTACGGATTACGAGTCAGCAATTCCTCAAATTCGCTGAATGGAACTTTCCGTCCATTATCAAGGTCGTCAATCCCTCGCTTCATTCCTTCAATGGCATGGGGAAATAAGCTCACCCATGTTGCCCGATTTATCTGAAAATAAAATATAATTGGTATCATTGTATGCGATAAAACTAGACAAAACCTGACGTAACGGGCATCCGATTCCTGTCGAAGACGAAACGGCAAAACATCATAAAGGAAAGATATGGATAAATCGACGGTAGAAGAGATTAAAGAACGGTTCGATAATGACGTGGAACGATTTTCCAACTTGGACACCGGTCAACTTTCAACAATTGACGCAAAAATTTCTTTGGAACTGATTACGGAAGCCGCTAGACGGATTGTTCCGGGGGCTGAAAATTTACTGGATATCGGTTGTGGGGCAGGGAACTATTCGCTGACCATGCTTTCAAAAATCCCTGGCTTGAATTGTACGTTGGTCGATTTGAGTAAGCCGATGCTGGATAGGGCGTCGGAAAGGGTGTCGCCGCAAACCGACGGTGAAGTAGCGGTGTTACAAGGCGACATCAGGGAGGTGGAATTGGCCGAAAACCATTTCGACATCATTCTTGCAGGCGCTGTTTTGCATCATTTGCGGGATGATAAAGATTGGGAAACAACCTTTGAAAAACTTTTTAAGTTACTGCGGCCCGGGGGTTGCCTGATGATAGCCGACTTGGTCACACAGAACACGGATGTGCTAAGCGATTATACCTGGGAGCGGTATGGCGACTATCTGGAAAGGCTGGGTGGAAAGGAATACCGCCAAAATGTTTTGGATTATGTGGCAAAGGAAGACTCACCACGGTCAATCAATTATCAACTAGACCTAATGAGGCAGGTTGGCTTTAGTGCGGTGGAAATACTGCATAAAAACATGTGCTTTGGCGCATTTGGTGGAATAAAATAATATGGAGGTAAAGTAGGCAGATGCAAGAAATATTAATGGAGGACCAGACATTCGATCGAAACACCTCCCTGCAAAGCGGCGAGTACGATAATTGCATTTTCAACGGGTGTGACTTCTCCGGAGATGACCTCTCGTCGTTTAAATTCGCGGATTGCACATTTAATGGGTGTAACTTCAGCCTGGCGAAAATAAACGGAACCGCATTCCGTGATGTTCAGTTCAAAGACTGCAAAATGCTGGGGCTCCGGTTTGATAGCTGTAACCCATTCGGCCTTGCTTTTTCCTTCGACGGATGTCAATTGAACCACTCGTCGTTTTACAAAACAAAAATCAAAAAGACTGTTTTCAAAGATTCGCAGTTGCAGGAAACGGACTTCGCAGAAGCGGACCTGACCGAGGCCGTCTTTGATAACTGTAACCTGATGCATGTTGTTTTTGATCGTACCATAATTGAAAAGGCTGATTTCCGCACTTCTTATAACTACACGATCGACCCGGAAACCAATCGCATTAAAAAAGCTAAGTTTTCCGTTTCAGGTATAGCGGGGCTTCTTGCTAAATACGATATTGGTATTGAAAAAATATGCTGACAGCGATACACCCGAAACTGCCCATGCGCGATAAAACCGCGACAAAGGATTTTTACATCGATCAGTTAGGTTTCCGTGTGTTTGGAAATGCTGACTTTGACGATTACCTCATGGTTGAGAAAGATCATATCCAGATTCATTTCTTTGCGTTTAGGGACCTCGATCCAATGGAGAATTATGGCCAGGTGTATATCCGTACAGACGATATTGACAATTTGTATAAATCATGTGCGGCCAACGGCTTGGTACATCCCAATGGGCCATTGGAAATGAAGCCGTGGGGGCAACGGGAGTTTTCGCTGCTCGACCCGGATAATAACCTGCTTACGTTTGGACAAGCTATTTGACATGAAAACACATACCACCAACTATTTCGACACCTTTATCGAAGTGGCGGAAGATACGAAAGCGGCAGCGGGGACAAGGCCGCCAAGCAAGGCCAAACCCACGGTTGCCGAAATGCAATATGACCTCATTTCAAACCATCCCTACCAATACACTTCTGACGACGTCTTGTTCCAGGTATATGCCAACCGCAATGATTTAACGGAAGCGGAATACGCCCAGGCCAGGGTGCAGTTTTTTTCGAAAGGGCAGGCCTGTCTCCGGGCGTCGCCGCTTACGAAGACGTATGGGTTTGGCATACACTGCGACAGTGAAGGGAAAGTGGCACTATATGGTGTGGAAACCGCGGCGTATCAAACATTATCAACCGCCCCCCGGATCAAAAAAGTAAAGGCAATGAAATCAAGCCGCTGATATTGTAAGATGGGAATTTTCAGCCTACTTTTGCGTTCATGAATACGCACGCGAAGGGGGTGGCGATGGCATTATTTGCCGCTATGCTGTGGGGTGTCTCCGGCACATCCGGCCAATTCCTGTTCCAGCAGCGCGCGATGCGTGTTGAGTGGCTTATGGCTATACGGATGCTCGGGGCGGGTTCGTTGCTTCTTCTTTTCGGTATTCTTCAAAAAGATGGGAATGTGTGGGCCGTTTGGCGCAAAAGGAGTGATCGTCTGCAGTTGGTCATATTCGGCATTGTAGGGATGATGACCGTGCAATACACCTATTTCGCGGCGATAAAACATTCCAATGCGGCTACAGCCACCATCCTGCAATTTTCGGCCCCCGCGATGATTGCCGCCTACCTCGCCTTGCGGTATGGCAAACGGCTCAATCTTTTTGGCTACATCGCCATCTTATCCGCATTATTGGGGGCATTCCTCCTAGTGACACACGGCCGTCTAGACACCTTGACCATATCGCCCTTGGCACTTTTACTAGGCATTGCCTCTGCCGTTAGCTTGGCTCTGTATACCCTAATGCCGGGGAAACTGCTTCATAAATACAGCGCAGTAAGCATCATCGGTTGGGGCCTGCTTATCGGTGGGGTGGCGATTTCCTTTGTTAATCCCCCTTGGCGCCCGAATGGGGTGTGGGATATTTATACCCACCTGAACGTCCTGTTCGTTGTGTTCTTTGGAACGTTGATTCCATTTTATATGTACTTGCGTGCCGTGCAGATGATCGGCGGGCAGCAAGCGAGTCTCCTCACATCGGGGGAACCACTGTCGGCTACACTGATTGCCGTGCTTTGGCTGGGCATTCCTTTTCAGGCGATCGACTGGATCGGTGCTTTGCTGATTATAGCGACGGTGTTTCTGTTAGCACTCGATAAAAGGCCCTAGTTTTGGCATTTTTCCCTCTCAAAAATCTATCCGTAACGTTACTTTACGTTCGTCGTTTACCCCCGGCACCCATAGTGGCCCGTCGCGAACAATAAGCGTAGCGAACTTGTTGAGCTCCACGTTTGAAGTCTTGACGATTGCCACGTCGGTCGGACGTCCGCTGTCGTCTACCGTAAATGTTAACTCGACCGCACCTCCCTTTCCCGGTGCCAGTTTCGCCGCATCTTTGAGGTATTGGCGATAGGCGGCCCACCCGTTTTTAGGCGTGGGTTTGTTTTCCGTGTGCCCTACGTTCTCGGCCTCGGTTTGGTGCCGAAGTTGGCCATACCCCACTACAACGACCTCACCCAATCCGGTCTTGCTGGGCCGTAGGGCGATGGTCACACTATCACGGCCGTTTATCCGGATGGTTTGCGTTTCATAACCGATATAACGCGCCGTGAGTATCTGTGAAGAATCTATTGCCTCGAAGCGACCCTGTTTGTCGGTGGCCACGGTGTGCCCATCGGTAAACTGTATAGCAACACCGGCCAGCGGTTCCTGTGTCTCTTTATCCACCACCTTGCCGACGACCGGCTGCATTCGCGCCGGGGATGCGCTGATGCCGCGGATACGGATACCGTGCGTACGACCAGCCAGGGCCTCGCCGTTAACGACGACGGGGCTGTCCATTTCCGCGGCAACTAAGCGGGCCGTCGCTCCGGCTAGGGCTGATTTTTTTTGTGTGCCGTAGCCAACCACGACGGTCGAATCCGGCGGGTTGGCGCTGATGCCGGCTTTCGGCGTAACCTTAGCCAACCGTACGTCTTGTTTTTCCGCTGGGTGGG
>NZ_JBMQOC010000023.1:0-32973 GCF_053550995.1 Parapedobacter sp. | reverse complement strand
ACTGCGTTTGCGCGCGATGGCCAACTTGGCTTCGAAGTCATCGCGTGCCGTGGTCACCACCGCCAGATCGGGCGTGGGTGTCGGGAAATTAACATTGCCTTCCATAGCCAGCAACACGGTGTTGGCATGGACCAGCAGTTCATCATCGGGGACATTTGAAAAGCCTCCCCGGGCTTCGTGTTTAAAGTTCATTACTTTAACCATTTAAATGAGACCATAACAACCGGGACCATCCCGGTCTATATGAGCAAATTAGTATGGCCTCGAAGGCAGGAACGAACGTTGGCGGAAATTGGCGGAAATTGGCGGGATTTTACGCCAAATCGCGCCAACATGGGTGGTAGCGTCCGCTCACCATGCCGATAGAACCGAGTTCCGTGGTACAACAAGTCACCTTCCACGGACTACGCGGTGGCTTCCCTGGCCTACGACGCGGCTTCCTGGGGCTACGATGCCGCGGACATGCATGAACTCGCCGTCTTTACGTGCGACGGCGACGCTTCCAGGGGTTACGGTGCGGCGCCCACGTACGGGCTGACCGCATCGATGGGCCCCGACAAGGCCTGCGGGGGCTACGATGCCACGGCCATGGACTACGACAAGGCTTCCACGTATCTGTTTACGGCATCGAGGGACTCGGGTAAGGCAACACGGGGTTACGCGGCCGCAGCCACAGACTACGACGAAGCAGCTAGGGGCTACGATGCCGCCGCCACGTATGAACGTGCCGCCACCACGGACGACGATAAGGTGCCCTGGGGTTACGGTGCCGCGGCCATGGACTACGGCACCGCCGCCACGTACAAACTTGCGTCATCGACGGACCAGGTTAGCGCAGCCACGTACTACGCAGTGAGGTTCTGGGGGTAGCCCACCCCTCCCAGCCCCTAGCCAGCCGCGCCGAGCCCCTACGCCGCCAAGATGAAGTGCTACGCTGCCGGCACGATGTACTACGCCGCCGACGGTAATGTGGGGTTGTATCCCCTTATACCCGCCCCGTGCGTCGGCTTTCGGCGATGGCCTCCTCCAGGTCTTCGGGATAGAAGAAGTCGTGACCCATGCCACGTGGTTTCAGCTTCCCTTCCGCTTTCCGGCGGTCGTAAGTGCGGTCGCTGATGCCGAGCAGCTCTACAGCTTCCTGTCTATAAATCTTGCGCCGGATGAACAACGGCGATGTGGCCAATGGTTTGGTGTTGGCGGCGATCAACGAGAGGTGCGCGTTCATGGTTTCCTGTGCGGCAAGTTGCCTTGCCTGTAGGTCGATGAGGTCCTGCATGAGGTGATTTTCCATAGGTCAATGTTAAATAATTCGTATCTTTATCGTCGATTAACGATAGCATACTTTCATTTAATAGATAATTATTTGAGTAGACTGTAAATTAACATATCATAATAGCGTCAGCTATTTTTCTCGTTACCAAATATTACCACATTTCAAACTACGCGAGGAAGAATCTGCTGGACGCCCGGTCATGCGGGCGCCAGATTCTTTGCGTAGGCCGTGTGGTAACGGCTGGTAACGGGAGTTTGGTTGCCCGCAGCTGTTTTAAGCCATGACCATCCCGTTACCTACCGATATCTTAAACGTACCCATCGACTCCATCCCGGAGCTGAGCAAAGACTTCCGCGCGAGCTGCCGGGCATGCGGATTCCATACGCTACAGAATATCTGCCGACTGGGCGCCGCTGAAACGTCCAAAACACGTTGCTTAGGCCCCGATCTTTTCAGTGAGCTCACGGATTTCCTGCATGCGCGACGCATCTTGCATACCCTGCGGGCTTAATCTATTTCGTTGAGGGGTTGTCCGGGAAGTACCTGCGCAGCGCATTCCGGTATTGGCGGCCCACGGGGATCACTTGGTCTGTACAATAAAGCCGAACCTCCCTGGCGCGCGGCTTGAACACGTGCCAGGTCGAAATAACATAGCTTCGATGCACCTGCACAAAATGAGCCTTTGGCAGCTTGTCCAGCACGTCTTTAAGTGTTTCCCGCACCGTCACTTCCACTTGGTTTACCAAGTGGAAAACCACATGATTGCCGTCTGCCACAATGTACAGGATATCGCCTAACATGATCCTCGATTTCGAGCCAACGCTTCCGAACATCTCATGATGCCCCAACGATTTGTCGACATCCGGTTTACCATTCACGCGATCGACTACCCGGTTTATCGCTTCTTCAAAACTATTGAATGTAAACGGTTTAGTTAAGTAGTGTACAGCATCCAGCACATAGCCTTTGGTTGCCTTTTTCTTGGAATTATGGCCGGTCATAAAGACCACCAATGGTTTATTGGGCAGCGATTCAATCATTTCCATACCGTTCATGTCGGGCAGTTGGATATCTGCCATCAGTAAGTGTACGGGGTTATCCAGCAGGAATTCGCGCGTTTCTCCGGCGGTTAGGAAGCACCCCCTGCACTCGAAATTGGGGAATTGCTCCATATATTTCAACAAGAGTTCATGGACTTTCGTGTCGTCTTCCATGATGACGAAGTAGATGATGGGATCCATTACGAATAAGCAATATTTAATGAAACAATGTAATTTTCTTCACTTTCGTGCACGTCTAATTTTACCTCGTGCCTATGGAGGAGCGCAAGTTCCTGCGCCACCAAGCCAAGCCCTTTTCCCGTACTTTTTACCTGGCGGGGGTACGGGTTCTTGGCGTTGGTACAAGTAAACTGCATGGTGCCCCGCTCAAAAACAAACCCAACCCTTATCGGGTGCTCGGCATCCACCCAGCCGTGGGTGTCGCTATTTTCAAGCAAGGTAGTCAGCGTAAGCGCGCCGATTTCCTGCATGGTCGGTTCACCTTCCATTTGCACAACAACTACCCGATCATCGGCACCGTTCCGCAGCCGAATCGCGTTTACCACCTCATTAAAATAAGCCAGCGCACGGTGAATGGACACGATGGGCTCACCGTCTTGGGTGGCTTCCGCCACGTAGTCAAAGGTTTTAGCAATATGGGTCACCTGAGCCTCGGTATAGCTGTCGCCGGCCGAGACGGCCCGCGCCACCACATCAGTCATCACACGTTTGACGTAGTGCGATTGCCCGGCATTTAACAACTGGTTGTTTTTAACCTCCAGCAGTTCCATCTCGCTGTTTGTTGCCGCTTGTTTCAATTCGTGCTTGCGGCGATCGCTCAACAGTTTGCCATAGTATAAGGCGTAAACCGCGGTAACCATGATGACCGTAAAAAAAGCATCGAATGTCTTGGCCATAAATTCGGCCCAATTAAAGGGCACATGTTCCTTCTGCAGTTCAATGCCGAACAGCGGGAGCACCACATCCGCCACCGCCAACGCCAGCATCGGAAAGCCACCCACCGTGCCTAGCAACACCACGATACCTTTCCATCGATGCCGCGCATGGAAACAAAGCCGGGTTGCAGCTGCGGTAAGCAGGCAAACGAGCATAATACCGAGGGAAACGTAAAATATAGCCAGGAAATCCACTTCGCCGTAATCCAGCAGGTTTTTGAAGTAGGTGCCGCCGATATAAATCAGCGCAGCTAACCCTAATACCCATATAGGGATATCTAACAGCGTTTTGGTATACCATTTCTCACTTTTCATCTGTCGATTCTTCAGTTTCAATTGCAAGATGGGCCCCTTGGTGAATAAAATATTCACCAAAGGCACACCATTTTATAGTTTTGGGAGCCATGAATATCGAAATTTTCTTCGACTTTCGGTTACGTATTGCCCGGCAATTTCAATTTTAGCCGATGGTACTGCTTCCGTGTCAACACATACTGCATATAAGTTGGCTTATGGAGTAGGAATCGAAACCCTTTACGGCGATAAACAGCCCAACGGTCGAGGGGCTCCATGGCGGTGATGGGTTCGGCCGACCATAGCTGCACAAGGTTACGGTGCAGGGTTAGCCATCCCTCCCATTGGGCGGGGTTATTTTCCACGGATGCAGCGAGGTATTGGTACAGGCGATCTGTGGCCTCGCCCGCAAACCGGTGGGCGGATAGCCCGGCCGGCACGATGGCGGGCAGGTGTTCGAACAGCACACCCCGGTTGTCTGCCATTCCCGTCCCGGCACGCTGGCAACGCACCGGGTAGATGGGTATCGCCAGTCGGTGCGCCAGCGAAGCGAGCCCTACGCGCACCCATAGGCGCCGGTGGCCAAAATCGATTCCCAACAGGTTACGGTTATCGCGTCCGCCGGCGGTTGTACCCGTATTGCCATCCACATACACCAGCAGGGACCGGCCCGACTTTATGGCGCGCGCCATCTGCAAGAGTGCCTTCGGCTGTTCGGCATCGATGAGCTGCATGTTGAGGGCCACCCCCGTCTGCGCCATCACATCGGTATACACACGGTCCAGTTCCTGCTGCTCGTGCTGCAGTGCCTGGCCGGAAACCACTAAACTGAATGGCACGCCCGCCCGGGCCAGCAGAACATTGATGAGCCGGTACGATCCCGTATGGTACGTACACACGATGGCCGGTTCATGGCGAAGTGCCGCCGCCCAGCCCACATCCCATCCGGATAGCCTGATAAGCTCCGGAAAGCGCATCAATTCGATATCGTGGAAACTCAATCGTCGGTTCAGCTGCATCTGCATGAAGATATCGGGATAATCCGCGCGGTTTACATGGGGAAAGCAATTGGATAGGTTGGCATCGAAAAAAGCGAACTGCCTTTCCATCGTCTCGGAGGCATCCGCCAATGTAAACCGTTGATAGGCACGAATGATACCGGCACGTTCTTCCAGTAATTCTTCAGGTATTTTCATCATGATATCTATGATATGGTGTTTATAAATGGGGGTTAAAAAAGCGCGGGAGCCGGTTTGGCTCCCTGCGCTCAGCATGCTACAACGGATCGAAATCGCACTTTTCTTCCTTCGGTGGATCGTCGTCAGCACCCAGCCATCCCAACATGGCGTGCAGCGGCATCCTGTTCTCGAGGATCGTGCTTCCGTTGGATAGCTTTCTTGCATTGAAATTCATCGCTTTCATATCGTCTTCATTTCAAGTGTTAAACCATTACCCGCATTCGTTTCACCGGGGCTTCGGGCACCCTCCCCGTACCTGCGGCCGCAGGGTTATTTCGATGATCACGATGCAAGGATAGGAAGGCGAACCGACACCCCGAAGCGGTAGGGATACACAACCCGCAACCGCCCATCATCGGCAGATTTATGGGATAAGCCGTAAATTATGTCGTTCATCCCCTATACATGTCGTTCGTCACACGAGCGTTGGTTCGGTTAGCGCTGTTGATTATTTTCGGCAACCACGTATTGACCATGGATAACGACTTACTAAGCTTCTGGACTCATTACTGTAGATTAGATGCCTCGCACGCGGACTGGCTAGCCACCCACGCCATCCTGTTTTCGGTGAAGCGTGGCCAACACCTCTTCGAACCGGATGACTACGGATACCGTCGTGATTACCTCTATTTTGTCTGCGGGGGACTGCTGGGCACGCTATGGTGGGACGAATGGGGCAATCGTCGGATCGATCGCTTCCTCGCGCCTACCGACAGTGCGTTGACTACGCACAACCTATACACCTCCAGAACGGTTAATTACTTCGTCATCGCAATGCGTAGCAGTACGGTTATCCGTATCCGTGCCGATGCGTTGAAGGCGTATAAAGAAGCATGTTTTGAAGCAGATGTGCTTTCGGATGTGCTGGAACATAAGAAACTGAAACAGTATCGCGCCAAGAACCGCTTGATGCTGATCAAGGACGAACAAGAGCGCTACCGCGAATTTGTGGCGGATAGCTATATGAAACCCATCCGGCTCCTCACCTCCCAGCAGGAGCAGGCGGATTACCTGAATATATCGCGGCGTACGATTACGCGGGTGAACAGAATATTGTAAAAGAAGTTAGATTTTTGCAATTTGCAATTCAGGGATTCGGTCGAAATGTTTCTTATTCAAGGTAGCTATTGGAAGTTCATGAACAACGCAAGTCGCCGCGATAAAGATGTCTCTAAATTCAATCATTTTGTTCTTCCGTCTAAGAAAGTGGTAGATTTCTGCCGCCTTGGCGGCCACATCCACTGTAAATGGAAGTACATTAAGATCCCCTGTTAGGTAATTGACATCCTCCGTCTTTTCTCTGGAGGTAGCGCCCATATATAGCTCATACAACGATACGGCCGAAACGAAAAGTTCTTGATTAGTATCAGCCACACGATAAAGGGTAGTTTTGGATTTGTCTTTTACCCGCAGGTGCTCAATAAACAAACCGGTATCAATTACCATTGTTGTGGCTTTAACCCTTCAAAAGCCCTCTTTCCCAATTCTAAGGTTGCGACGTCATCATCAGACCAAGTGGACACTTTAATCAATTTCTTTTTGTAAGCGGAAGTGCTAGCCTTTTCTTCCTTTTGAATAATCACCCCCAAGCTATTTAATAATTGCTTGACCAATGAACTTTTACTGTTCGGAACATTAATCGTTAATTTTTCCATTTCACAAATTTAGCAAATAAACGTTAATCCACACAAAACGCTACTCGAATCTTGTACCGTAATTACTGCTCATGGCTGGTGAATGTACTGGCTACCTTCACGCCCCGCCTGGTGCGGATGGCCGACGATAGGAGCCGGGAGGATTGAAAATACTTGTCCCCAAAAATCAGGCAAGAAGGCGCTGTACACGCCGGCACGTAAATTTTATCGCCTGCTGGGCCGGATGTGGAAAATGTTGGAGGAAGATTTTGGTTTCAAACCCACGGATAGTGGGTAAATTAGTTATCGCACCTACGGAAAGAAGGCATTCGAAGCAGATCGGAGAAGCCGATCACACCTTAAAAAACGATGCATTTTAATGCTAGCTTCATTTTTCACCTCATGTAATTAATCTGACCATACCACCTTAAAATAGACACATAATTAAGGTGTCCAAGCTTTAGTCGGTTATTCGCCAGCTTCTTGACTCCTTAAGGAGCTGTATGATATCGTCTTTGAGTTCAGGAAGTTTTTCAACGATAATGTTCCATACTATTTCATAATCTACCCCGAATTTATCTCATCCAGAATATGTTCAAGCAGTTCGTGGTTAGAGTGCGGCATGCTCCGCTTCTTTAAGGATTTGGGGGCCAATATAAGGGCTGAGTGACTGGGGGTTGACGAACATTGGCCTGAAGCAATGACAAGATCGCATCTTTGCTTTGTACCACGTTTCCCATAATAGCAAATTTATTGAATAATTACATCGCCGACAAATCCACAAAAACGCAATTATTTCTGCATGACCCTAAACTTGCGCCTCCAGGCGCAGGTGTACCTCTATCATCTGCCTGACCCCACCATTACGGCCGTTCGCGCACTTCCACGGTACCGCCGTGGTCCAGAACAGGGCACCGTTTGGCCAACTCCGTTGCCTGCTCCACGTTTTCTGCTTGCAGCACTACGATGCTCACCACCTTCTGCCCGCCCCAGCCTATCATCCCCTTCTGAACCTGCCCGTCGCTGCCCGAGATTACGTATCCTGGTTGCGGGAACGGAAAACTCTCCACATACGCCCCCTGGGCTTTCCAGTATTCGATGGTCTTGTCCCACGCGGGCCCAACCTTCTTTGCCAGCTCGGTATCGTAGGCCGATGGTACGCGCACCACCAATACAAATTTTTTCATCATCATATTATCTTTTTTTACAAAGGTCGACCGTGAGCCATCGCCATCCTTGTAAAAAATCATTAATTACCAGAAATGCGGTTGGCTGAAGAATTGGCCCGGAGGCAGCCCGGTGAAGCGTTTGAAGGCTCGGTTGAAATGTGCCTGGTCGAAGTAATCGCCCTGCAAGGCGAGGTGCTGCATGGACCGATGAGGTTGGTATGCATCGATAAGCGCCTTCAGGCGCACGGTATCGGCAAACGGCTTGGGCGATATGCCTACGGCCCGGCGGAACCGCTTTTCGAACGCGTCCTGGCTGAGGCACATGATGTCTGCCAGCGCCGCCATGGATAGCCGGCCTTTTGCCTGGCCAATCGCCGCTACGGCGCGTACCGCTGCCGGGTCGGGTTCGTGCGGCCGTAGTTTAGCCAGCAGGAAACACTCCACGATGGCCAGCCGCATGCGATGATTGTGCGCGTCGAAGAGCTGCTCCCGTACCCGTTCAATTTCGGAAGACGCAAAGAAGCTGTCGAGGCCCAAGGTAAGGCCTTTCATCTCGTAGAGCGGCTCGCGGAAAAAGGCAGGAGCCATCCCTTCCTTCAGCAACGCTACAATGGTACCCGATTGGGGCTTATAGTTGATGAAGCGGGCGGATTGGCGCAGGCCGGCAAGCGATGCCTCGGGAATGATGGCATGTTGATGGCCATGCCCGCTGGCCACCTGCCCGCCAAAGCGGAAGGCCAGTGCTAATGCCGTATCCGGCAGCACCCGGTTTTCGAGCGGCAGCCCCTGGCTCTCAATGATGTGAAACACCTTGATATACGGCTGCAACGCTGCGCAGGGGATATGGGTTTCCATGATCATTGCTTTTCAAAGGTAGCGGAAATTCCGGGTTGATGATGTGGAAGTGCACATCGAATAGTTTCATGCACAGATGTACCTGAAATCAGTCATCAATCCGCTTGTTTTGTCCATTTATCAATTAAATATTCCGTTCATCTCGGTAAGGATTATCGGACTTCCATCAGTCACTACAATAGTATGTTCATGCTGTGCCATATACCCGCCCTTGTTACCAACCAGCGTCCAGCCATCATTAAGTTCTTCTGTATAAGTAGACGAGGTCGATATAAACGTTTCAATAGCTACGACAGCGTTTTTTTTAAATCGCCGCTGGTCAAATCTATTTTTATAATTCATCAATTCATCAGGCTGTTCATGTAAACTTCTGCCGATTCCGTGTCCACCCAAATTTTTAATGACCTTAAAACCTCTTTTCTTTGCTTCGGTTTCAATTAGGTATCCTATGTCAGCAATTTTAACGCCGCCTTTAATATGATTTAGGGCTTTCCGCAAAATTTCCTTTGAAGCGTCTACCAATTTTTGATGTTGATGAACATCCTCCCCAAGCACAAATGATGCACCGTTATCTGCCCAAAATCCCTCAAGTTCTGCCGAAACATCAATATTTATTAAATCTCCTTCTTTAAGTATTCTCTTTTCAGAAGGGATTCCGTGACAAAATTCATTGTCAACACTTATACAATTCCAACCGGGGAAACCATAAGTTAAATGTGGCGCAGATTTGGCTCCAAAATCCGATAAAATTTCCGCACCATATTCGTCCAATTCTTTTGTGCTCATTCCAATTTGAGCATACTTTATCATTTCTTTTAATGTATATGCAACAGCGTTACTGGCTTTTTGCATGCCCAATAATTCTGATTTTTGTTTTATCGACATCGTTTTTCGTCATTACGAATTCTCTGGCTAAATTAACAAAAAAGGTCATTGATTAGTACCTAAGTAGCTCACCAATCCGGTATCGTAAAAATAAAGTTTAGGTGTTTTAACAAGCCGCGTATTGAAATTCTCGTGGTAGGGGTATAATAACATAATCCGGGAACAGGGATTTAAGCAGCGTGGTTTTGCCAGACTGCCGTGGGCCGTTAACTCGGTAATTTTGAAATATCCGAAGACAAACTTTGAAATATCTGTACACAAACTTTGAAATATACAAAGATATCAGACAGCGTCTTCTGCCATCACCTCGCATAGGGTTTCAAAACCAGCCGCCAGGATCGGCTCGATGGAGACCACGTTACTCCCGATGGTTAGCACGCGGTGGTCGATATCAATCCGCGGCCGCCGTTCGATGTCGGCGGCGGGCAATTTGACGAAGATAAACCGATGGGTAGCATAGGATGGATGGTTTGGCCAATCGACATGGCGGAAATTGAGGCAATCGGCACGGCCGATCAGGATGTTGTAGTGCCCGCTTCGCACCGTGGTACATTCGTTGTCTTCAACCATCTCCATGTCGGGGTACCGATCGACGATCATTTCGGCCAATTTACGGGTAAAACTTCCCCCTAGCATAAGTTGGTACTGAAGGATTACATTTTCCATGATCGGTTCCCCCATTTCTCCCACGTGAATAGGCAGTCCGGGGATCTTCCTATGTTGATCCCTGAAGGTTTCTATGATGGCCTCGGGTTCGGTATGGGCGGTGTATAAACGGTAAGCTGGGGCATAAGGCCCCATCGGCACATCAATGCCTTCGTAAAACGTACGTCGTTTCCTTTTGCTGCAGCTTTTCTTTAACTCCACGATGGCCAGGCTGCGCGTGGCTTTAATAACGGTATATACGTTCATGGACTCAGGCACTTCCACTGGTGGCTCATAACGGCGCCTTAAGAATGCGTAACTGTTCAGCCCCTCTTCAGTGAGCGTAGATGCCTGGCGTTCGGTAAGCCGGATAAAAAGAGACTGCGATTTGGGATTATACCTTTCGATGGCGACTTCCAGGTTAATACCTGCCTGCAACCCCGCGAGCGCATAGTCTATGTAAGGTATCGCATCCCCATAGTGGGTATCCTCACGCAGCAGGATCCCTTCATAGTCACCCAACCAAAAGGTGGGGTCGGTGTCATTGGGCCGGCGCACTTCTACGGATAAGGGTTGCTGTTGGTACCACGCCAGTTTCAAATAGCTATCCATTTTTTCGGCAAAAAGGCCATACAGCTCGTCGAGGAAACGGTCTGCATCCTCCGGCTCCCTGCTAAGCGCCACGGCCTTCTCGATAACGGCAACATAATGGATGAAAAGATTCGGATCGAGCTCCTGTTTGTAATAGGTGAAGAATAGGTGCATTAGCGGTTCGTCCGTGTACTGGCGGCAAAGCTGAAGTGTGCCAAGTTCGAGCAACTTGAATGTATTTGCACCTTGCCCTGCCACACGGACGGATGCGAAGCGGTTATCGGTATCGACAAAGCGTACCAGGTTATCCGTACCCAATAGCCCGAACAGCAGCCGCCAGTCCTCGTATTTTAAAGCCGGCCGGCAATACACGGCCACATCCCGGCCACGGGCTGGGTCGTCTCGGTGCTGACCGACCAATATATCGCCTGTGCGGGGAGGGCTGTATGGGTGCGGGAATAACCCTTCGTTGATGTACAAGGACTTTTTACCGGGCAGCACAACCACGCCTCCGCCGCTTTCGGTATTGAACCACCGCACAACGCCGATAAACGGTTCCAGCCGTGGCTCTTTGGGCTCGTCGCGGTTTTCCGGCTTTGGAAACTCCATCTTGGTAAGATGGAAGCCGCCGCAATGTTCGCAATAATATACCCGCCGTGGTTTTGGCTGCCGTCGTCGGCGTGTGCTGCTGTGTTGTTCCTCCGCCAAACGGGGGTGCGTCTGGGATGCCCATTTCATCTTGAGCATGGCCGACCTGGCGTCTTGTCGGGTCACAAAAATCGCCTTGCCGGTGGCATAGCATTTTCGTTTCGGTAAGCGCGACAAATCCATAAACCGTGGGTTTTCACGAGCTGGTCAACTCGCCATCAAACGCAATAATAAGAAATTTGCGGGATTATCTGTGCATACATAATGAATGAGACCCGCGTCTGGATGTATTCCGTGCTGAATTGGCCAGGAACCACCCTTATCTGGAATCTAGTTTAAACCCACGGATAACGGGCAAAAAAATCAATGATAGTCTCCAAATCCGCCACGACAAGCAGCTATTTGGCAACAGACAACATTATTGGTCGCCAAATGTCATTAAGAAATCATACATTTGGTAAGCAATAACTCAATAGTATGGATAAGAAAACCATTATCGGCAGGGCTGAGGAACAAGAAATACTGACTCGCTTATTGACGAACCAACAGGCCGACCTACTTGCGATATATGGCAGGCGCCGCGTAGGCAAAACCTTTTTGATTACCCAATACTACGCTAAAAATCTAACGTTTTATTGCAGCGGGCAGTTAGAAGGCAATTTGCAGGTACAACTTTACAATTTTAAAGAGCAACTAGAAACCCATTTCCCCAATGAAGCGCTTCACTTACCGAAAAATTGGCAAGAAGCTTTTTCACTTCTCCGCAAATGTCTCAATGGATTGCAGGGGACCAATAAAAAAGTGCTATTCTTTGATGAGCTCCCTTGGTTAGATACTCACCGATCAGGCTTTCTCTCGGCTTTTGGCTATTTTTGGAATGTATATGCTTCTCAGCGTAAAGACCTGTTGGTGGTCATCTGCGGTTCTGCCGCATCATGGATGATCAGGAAAGTGGTTAATAACAAGGGCGGACTACACAACCGCATCACGCAGCGCATACGATTGGCCCCTTTTTCTTTACATGAAACCGAAGCCTATTTAAAAGCAAAAAACATCCATTTTAATCGATACCAGCTATTACAACTTTACATGACCATTGGAGGCATCCCCCACTACCTCAATGCCGTGCAACGCGGTTTGAGTGTACAACAGGTCATCGAACAGAGCTGTTTTCATAAAGACGGGATATTATATAATGAGTTTAACAACCTTTATCATGCCCTTTTTAACAATGCCACCACACACATTGCACTCATCAGGGCGTTGGCCAGCCGCTCCACTGGGCTTACCAGGGCCCAACTTCTTGAAATCTCAAATCTCGACACAGGAGGCGGCGTTACTTCTGCACTGGATGAACTCGAAGAGAGCGGGTTCATCGTCAGGCTACATCCATTTGGAAAAAAGCTAAAGGACACACTCTTTCGGCTTGCTGATGAATATTCTTATTTTTACCTCCGATTCATCGAAAACAAAACCGTTGCCGAGCAAGGCCAGTGGATGGCAAGAAGCCAAACACCAGCCTACCGAGCCTGGTGCGGATACGCATTCGAAAACTGTTGTATCCGGCATATCAAACAAATAAAACAGACGCTTGGTATATCAGGTATTGTCACCACCCAATCATCATGGTACGCTTCGGGAAGTAGCATTAACACGGGAGCCCAGATTGACTTATTAATTGACCGCGCGGACCAGACCATCAACCTCTGCGAGATGAAATTCAGTGAACAACCTTTCACAATCACTAAGTCGTATGCCGCTATATTGCAACAAAAAATACTCGCGTTCAAACAATACACCCGGACCCGGAAAAATACGCAACTCACGCTTGTTACCACATACGGTGTCGTAGACAACCCCTATAAACAACAATTGGTAGACAACGAACTAACCATGGATCTATTCTTTATCAATTAATTAGGCTACCTAGGTAGTTAGCACCAATTGAAAATAATTGTCCCCAAAAGCAGGCATGGGTTGTCTAGGGTATAAACAAAATTTAAAACAAAAAATTCAGTAGCCATGAAAGAGTTTTTGATGTTGATCCGCGAAGATGCCCATTACGACGAGTTATCGGCGGAAGAAATGCAGGCCTGTATCGAGAAGCACTATCGGTGGGTGGAAACCCTCCGGGAAAAAGGCCAATTCAAGGAGGCGCAACCGTTGGAGGCCGGCGGTGCCCATATCCGCGGCAAGCAGCGGATCGTATCCGACGGCCCGTTCCTGGAAGGCAAGGAATGCGTGAGCGGGTATTACATCCTGCTGGCCGAATCGCTGGAAGAAGCCATCGAGATTGCCAAGGGCAACCCCGATCTGGATTGGGACCGCGCGGTGGAAGTCCGCGAAATTATGCCCATGGAACATTGATGAGCCATGGATCCTAGCGGACAACTTGCGGCGCACTTTTTCCGTGAACACTCGGGCAGGATGGTGGCATCCCTTGCCCGGGTGTATGGCATGGCGCACCTGGATGCCATCCTCGACGCCGTGCAAGACACGTTCGAAACGGCCCTGACGCATTGGCGTTACCACGGCCCGCCCGAACATCCGCACGCCTGGCTTTCGCAGGTGGCCCGCAACAAGCTCATCAACGCCCTGAAACACCATGCTCGGCATGGCCACGCCTCCGAAACGGAGGGCCCGTTGCACGAATTATCCACCACCGACCCCGATCCTGAGCTGGCCGACGAGGCCAATACAGACGGCCAGATCCAATTGCTCGTGGCCTGTTGCCATCCGGCACTGAGCGAGCGCGACCGCGTTCTCATCACCTTGCACATCCTCTGCGGCTTCGGGGTGCCCGAGCTGGCCAACGCCCTGCAGATGAACCGGGAAGCGGTAAAGAAGGCCTTGCAGCGCAGTAAGGCCCTCCTCCGGCAGAAATCGCCCAAGCTGGGGCAGCATCGGCTTGCCGCCATCGCCAAGCAATTGCCCACCGTTTGCACCATCCTTTACCTCTTGTTCAACGAAGGGTACAAAGCCACGCGCAACAGCAAAGGCATCGACTTCGACCTGTGCTATGAGGCTCTGCGCTTAGCGAAGCTTGTGCGCCCGGTGGCGACTCCCGAAGCGGAAGTAGATGCGTTACTCGCCCTGCTATTTTTCGGTGTTGCCCGCTTTCCTGCCCGCCTGGCAACCTACGGCGACTGGATACCGCTGGAAGAACAGGACCGGTCGCTGTGGGATACCGCATTGATCGCTGAAGGATTCCATTACCTCGACCAGGCACAACGTAGCGGCTATGCAGGCAAGTATTACCTGGAAGCGCTGATCGCTTCGCTCCACTGTGCTGCCCCCCACTTTGCAGCAACCGATTGGAAAACCGTCCATGCGCTATACCAGCTATTGGAAAACCTGGAACCCGCCTCTGCGCTTATCCGGCTGAATCGGCTCATTGCCCAAAGTTATGCCCAGGGGCCACTGCCGGTCATCACCGAACTGGCCGCCTTTACCGTGGATGGGAGCCCCGGCGCTGCATTTCTCCTTGCCGCCACGAAAGGGCACGTTTACCATCGTGCCGGATACGCCGCACAGGCCCGTGCCGCTTATGAAGAAGCCCTCTCCTTCGCCCAGAACCCGCTCGATAGCCAGCTCATCCGGAAGCGGATGGAAGCGACTGTTGCCAAATAAACCACCGCAAACTTGCGCCTCCAGGCGCAGGTATACCTCCGGCGCCTGCCCTACCTTTGTGGATTATGCAAACACCTTTTACCACACGTTTCTGAAATGCCAGTAGGCAGGTACTCTTTACCGGTCACCTTAAAATTAGCTTATTTTTAAGGCGACATCCATATTTGACCTTAAAGCAGTAGCTAATCACTGATCTAACCTTAAAAATCGATGCATTTTAATGTTAGCTTCACTTTTCACCTCAAATTGTAATTAATCCGACCAAACCACCTTAAAATAGACAAACCACAAAATAAATCACGTGCCGATTCGCTCGAAATCCTTAGGCAACACGCCGAATTGTTTTTGGAAACATTTCGTAAAGTAGGATGGCGAATTGAACCCTACCAGATAAGCGATTTCACTAATCCGATAATCCTTCGCCCGGAGCAATTCTGCCGCTTTTTTAAGGCGTACCAGCCTGATGAAATCGTTGGGCGTCAGTTCAGATATTTGTTTAACCTTGCGGTAAAAAGTCGCGCGACTCATATTCAATGCATCCGCCAGTTTGTCAACGTCGAGGTCCACTTCGTCCAAACGGGCGTGGATGGTCTTTATCAACTCATTGAGAAAATATTCATCTGCCTTTGAATGCGCCATCGTTTCATAGGCTGTTTCGGGCAGCTTTTGGTAGGCCTCCCGTATTTTCCGACGCCCCTCAAGCAGATTCGCTATGCGCGCTCGCAAAAACGCAATAGAATAGGGCTTTTCTATATATTCATCGGCCCCGGTTTTCAGTCCGGCAATCTTTGATTGAAGGCTCGTTTTGGCGGTAAGCAGGATGACGGGAATATGGCTAAACTTCAGGTTCTCTTTCACATACCTACAAAACGAAATGCCATCCATAACCGGCATCATGATGTCACAGATAATGATATCGACGTGCTCTTCCGCTAATCGCTCAATTGCTTCCTGACCATGGTCGGCCATGATCACATGGTAATCGTCCTGAAGTTGACCCGCCACGAAATGCCGGAACTCAACATTGTCTTCTACAAGGAGAATGGCTTTCTTAACGTCCAATCGCAACATATCGTTTACTTCAGCGAGTTGCTGCTGGAAACCATCGCTAACGGCCGGATCCAAAGCATCTTCATACCGCTCATGGCATGACTGACGGAGCGGAAGCTCGAAATTAAACGTGGTCTCCGCCGCCGATTGCACCAGATAAAGATTGCTATTATGTAGTTCGGCCAAGGATTTGGAGAACGCAAGGCCTAATCCCGACCCCTGCGATTTTTCATCGAGCTTAAAAAATGGGAGAAAGATCTTTTCCGCGGCATCTGGTGTGATGGGCTGACCATCGTTCGCTACCGCGACCCGCACGTAGCCGTCAACCTCGGCCAAAGACACGCTGACACGTTGCTTCGCGTGCTTCAATGCGTTGTGCAGCAGGTTGCTGAAAACTTTGTTGAAGATCTCGCTATCCAAATCAATATAAACAACGCCAGCGGGCAATGTCGTATCGATTTGAATTCCATTTAACTTGGCAGTCGAAACAAACCGACTAACCGCATCCCGAATAACAAAAGCGACATCCGTTTGAACGAAGTGAACCGCTACGCCCTTCGCTTCTGCCTTACGGAAATCGAGCAATTCATTCACCAGCTTCAGCAACCGGTTGGTGTTACGATCCATAATCGATAGGTTTTCCCAGTGGTCATCGGCTGGCTCTGTATGCTTCATAATTTCTTCCAAAGGCGCCTTAATGAGGCTAAGGGGCGTACGAATTTCGTGGGTTATGTTGGTGAAAAAGTCGATTTTCGTATCGTAAAGCTCTTTCTCCTTTTTACGGGCAATTTTCTGCAAAATCTTTTTATTACGCGCACGGGCCCGATCCGTAAAATACCGCACCACCGAATACGTCAACAAAGCAAAAAGCAGAAAATAAATAAAGTAAGCCCACCCGGTGCGGTAAAAGGGCGGCAGTACATGGATCGTTACGCTAGCCCCCGTTTCGTTCCAGACCCCATCGCTGTTGGAGGCTTTCACGCGGAAAACATAGTTACCGGGTGGGAGATTCGAATACGTAACCCGCGACTGGTAATCGGTATGAATCCACTCACTATCCTTCCCCTCGAGCATATAGGCGTAGTTGTTACGCTGGGGCGACACATAGCTTAGCGCAGCGAAACTGATGCTAAACACCGAGGCATTGTGTGGAATTTCCAGCTCGCGCTCACCCACCAGCTCTTTGTTATACAGTTGAATACTGTTAATCACCACGGGCGGCGGCACTTCATTTTGCCAAATCGTATAGGGCGAAAAGGCCACGAAACCTTTGATGCCACCAAAATACAACTTACCTTCTTGGCTATGGAAACCCGATTTATAATTAAATTGATCGCCAAGGAGCCCATTGGCGTGCGTATATATGTTGATGCTGTGATCTTTGCTGTCAAACTTGAATAAGCCGTTGTTGGTACTCCCCCAAATATGGCCGGAAAGGTCGGCAACAAGTTGATAAATGACGTTGTTGGGCAGGCCATTATCTTCGGAATAAAAGTCGGTGAACGTGTCGCGCTGTCGGTCGTATCGAAACATGCCGGCCCCCTCGGTGCCGAGCCATAGCTGATTCTGCTTGTCATAAAGCAAACACGTTATTTTACCGCTGGTGCCATCGCCGGCAATGGGTGTCGCATAATGCTTCCACGTGTCGGTGCTACGATCGTACGCGTAGAGTCCACCGCCGATGGTCGCAAACCAAAGCACGCCGCGATGATCTTCCACGATGTCGTTTACCTGTGTCCTGATCAGCGAATCCTGCACAGGAATGAAGGTATCGGTGGTAACGTCGTAACGACATAACCCCATCATGGTGCCTATCCAAATGGTGCCGGAGTAATCCTTGTAAATCGAATAAATGTTGTTGTTTATCAGCGAGCCTGGTGCTGACGAACTCTTGTACTGCTTGTAGTGTTCGGTGCGGAGGTCGACAACGAATAGCCCCTCGGTAAACGAGCCCACCCAGAGGTGGTGGCCATCATGCATCAGCGCATGGATGTTGGTGGCGGGCAGGTAGCTGTTGGTAAATTGCTTGGTTACGGGATTAAACCGGTGTAGCCCGGCATCTTCCGTGCCGATCCAGATATGACCATCATCCACTTGGCAAAACTCGCTGATGCTCTTTCCCTTGATGGAATTGCCACCCGTTACGGGGTAATATTTCTCGAAGAGGCTATAAGGCTTGATGTAGTAATTGATACCACCAAAAAAAGTACCCAACCACATGCCCCCCTCGCGGTCTTGGTAAATGGCATGTACGGCATTGTCTGTGATAGAAAAGCTGTCGCCATTAACATGGCGCAGGTTTTCATATTGCCGGGACTGGGGATGGTAGATGTAGAGGCCGCTCTCCGTGCCTATCCAGAGCTCACCGTTATCCGACCGGGAAATCCTCCTCACATACAACGGCTTACCTTGGCTATCGTGTTCGAGCAGTGGCACAAACGATAAGGTCCGTAAATTAAATAGTTGCACGCCGCTGTTGGTGGTACCCACCAATAGGTTTTCGGCGTCGAGCAAAAATATATCGTTCACATCGTTATCCTGGCCGGTAACCGAGTTGGGGCGGATAAGATATTGGGTAACGGTGCCCCGCTCGGGTTCGAGGCAATACATACCCTGATGGTAAGTGCCCACCCACACACGGCCGTTGGTATCAAATGCAATGCGCCGAATCCAAACCGGCGCAGGGCTACTATCCGTAGTGAGGTTGAAATAATCCAATGCACCCGATGCGGTAGCGCGGAAAATGCCCTTATTAAACACGGCCATCCACACATTACCCTGCTGATCCACCTGGATATCCCGCACCAGGCCCTCCACTTGTTCGCCATCGGCCGTTTGGGTGGTGTATCGCCTGAACTCCCCGGTGTGCGGGTCGTAACGGTAGGCACCGTCGCCGGTGCCTACCCATATTATCCCCTGGCTGTCCTGACTAATCGCCGTAACCGTATTATTCCCCAAGCTGCAACTATCGCGGCTATTCTTCTTGAACACCTTGAACGTGTGGCCGTCATAACGGTTCAACCCATCCTGGGTACCGAACCACATGTAGCCTTGTTGGTCTTGGAAAATGGTGTACACGGAGCTCTGTGACAGCCCATCTTCCACCTGTAGGCTCCGAAAATAATAGTTGCCTTGTCCCTGGTGGAGTTCCTGCCCGAAACATACCGCGAAGCCAACCGCCATCAGCACGGCGCCTAATCCCACTATCCGACTTATACCGTTCAAAAAATGCATCCTCTCTCACGTGTTAAGCGAGTTAAATTAACCATTTTCTACCAAGATACCGTACGTTTCCGGTATTTATTCCTTGTCCTTGATGCAACGGAACCCCACGGTGGCATTACGTTCAAAACCCTGCGAAACGCGAAGCAAATATTGGCGGTAGTGCAGCTCGCGCGGACCGCCTTGCACGTACCACCAACTGGATGTGGGATTGAAATACGAGCCACCCTTCATCATGATATACGTATATGAACCGCTCTTGTACACATCGTTGGTCAGCTGCCACACGGACCCCACCAGATCTTCCAACCCGTACGGATTGGCACCGCGCTTGTACCGCCCGACAGGATACGGTTTTCCATCGCCCAAATTGGCCAGCTTGGGGTCGATGCCCTTGATCTTGTAAACCGTGAGGCTGTTCGTTACCGGCTCCAGCTCCCGGGTAATGTGTTCGGTGTTTTTAGACCAGGGCCACGCCCGACCATCCGGCGTTTGGGCGGCATACTGCCACTCCACTTCGGTAGGCAATCGCTTGCCTGCCCACCGGGCGTATGCCTGCGCATCTTCATAACTCACGTAGACGACAGGAAACTGTTCTTGGCCCTTCACGGGCCGTCCATTGCGCCAATGCTTCAGGAAGTTATTGGTGTCACTGGGCTGGTAATCGGCTGCCTCCATGAATTGTAGAAAATCGGCATTCGTAACCGGGTGTTTATCCATCCAGAAACCCGGCAGCTTAACGGTATGCCCTTCGTTGTGGTCGGGATAGGCAATAAACTCGTCGCCATGGGTAGCGTGGAATTCAAACGCGCCTGCCGGTATCGCTACCATACCCTGCGTGCTGCCTGCGGCAGCCGAAGGCGTAACGCGGCTCGCCAGCCGCGGGGTGCCCGCCTTCATGGTAACCACCCGCTCGTCGAGCAAAATGCCCTCCTCAAATACCTGGACCACCAACTTACCTTCATGGCGCCCGAAATACTGGAACACGTCCAGCTCATGGTCACCCACAGGCAGCTCCAAAGGCGTTTTCTCGTAATCGGGCGCTCCGGTCCACACGTTGATGGTCGTCCCCCGGGAAGCGCGGACGCGCAGTATGTTGTTATGCAACGCCACGTCCAGTACGGCAGGCAACTGCGCTACACATCCTACCTCACCTTCGTTATTTGTGCCTAAGTCAAACCGATCAAAAGCATGCACACGGGCGGTTATATAATGCTTTCCGTTCCGTTGGACGGGGGTCACCTCCTCGTGGTTCCACAGGTCCACAAAATGGGTCTCCTCGGTTGGAACAACCTCAAACAACGGCCCGTCAAAACCCTCGGGCTTGATGCTATAGATGGTATAAATGGTCTTGTCGGCCAGGGGCCACTGGTTTACATACACACTGTCTACCAGCGTAGGGATGAGCGGTATATATTCATTCGCCAAGAAATTATGGGTGTTTTCGCGCAGTATCCTGCTGGTTCGGCCCAGGTAGCGGTATTGCTCATCCACCCACTCAGGCTGGCCGGGGGCAAAGATATTCAATTCGGTGCCGTAGCCGTTGAAGAAGGCCGTGGCAAACTCGCGTTTAATCGGTTCCTTCGCCAGCTCAGCCACCCGGTAAATGGTAAACTCCGGCTTGATGAACTTATTGAGATTGAACAGGGGTGGGTAATACAACGCATTGTGTACGCGGCCCGACACGATGCCTTGCATATCTTTGGGTACAGCAAACCCCTCGCTATACATGATCACGCCCGGCTTGGCCCGATCGGCTGCATCTTGCAACTCCGTGCTGGAGCCACCTTTGGTATCGAGCACCACGCCATCTGCGTCGGTTTGCATAATCAAGTCATAAATGCCGTCCATGTGGCCCTCATTGCGGGTGCTCTCGTCCCACGGATTGTAGCACAGAAAAAAGGCAGTGCCCTGACTGCGGCAATACTCGGCATCGCGACGTATCCCAGCCATGCCTCCCGGCAGGTCGCGGAACATGTCGAACTGATTGCGCTGGTCGATGCCCAGCGTAGGCCATGTGGGCCACAAGCCGATCACATCATCGCCGCCGTAAAGCCGTTTCCCTCGCGCAATAAACGCGGGCAGGCCCGATTTACCGGTTTCGCTGTCGTAGTAGAATTTGTCCCATGCCATGATCAGGTGCATTACATAGGTATGCCGTATCCATTTGAGGTCTTCCCGCTCGAACAAACTGTTGTCGAATGTTTCTACGTCATAGAGGTAGCGCTCCTGGAAAATCTTCTTCAGCCCCTGTTGCCAATCGCCCTGGTACAAATCGGCAAAAAAGTTGTAGGCAATGGATCCACCTGGGGCGATGGTGGTTTCAAATCGCCGCAGCGAAGCGTGCTGGGCACTGGCCCGGTCGCGGCGCACAAGCGCACATACCGCCATCCCGTCGCCGAGTGGCGTGCCGCTGTAACCCAGCTCCCAGGCGTTGTCGGGCAGGATGCAGTTGACCGGCTGCCTGCCAGGCAGGAACAGGTGCGAACGCGATAAGCCATGCTTTCCCCTGCCCGTGATGTAGACCGATTTGCCGGTGCTGCCCAACGGCACCACGTTGGCCAATACCAAGGTATCGGGCGAGATGTTGGTGAACCGCAGCACGCCTTTGGCACCGGGACTGAAACCGGGTACCGCTTCATAGGTGATTTCAACAACCCCACCGGCGTCGGCAGCGGTGAACGGGTGGCCATTAACTTCAAAAGCAACGAGTGGCATCGGCGTGGATGCGCGCAGCGTGCTTCCCCGGTCATCAACAAATGCGGAGACCTCGGTTTGATGCTCCGAAAGGGTGAACTCCCGGAGTTCCTGGGCGCGAAGCGCCGGGTGCAGGCTCCCTGCACCTAACAGGAGACTTAGCGCAGTAATGAATTTCTTGTAGACGTAACGAGGTATCTCAATCATGATTGTTCTTAGTTAATAGGGTACAATAACGGGGAAAGCCGAAATCCGCAAGGTGGTGGCCCCGTATGGAATAAGGGTGATCTCTTCTTCGGGCATGGCGTTGGTAGAGTCGATGCCGTAGATGATACCGCTATGTGGCAACGGACCCGCCATGCCGTTGTATAGCTTCCAGGAAGGCATGCGCTTGCCGATCGCCTTGATTTCAATCGGCGCATTAGCTGGGTTCCACGGATAGGAGAAATCCACATCCTGCCGTTTTACCACACGAAACGCTTCATCCATATCCTTATTGGAGAAATCCATGATGCCGTAGTTCCACGGCGATTCGGGGTATACTTCGTAATACGACTTTCCAAACAGCTCCGGATCGTCCGTAATGGTTTTCTTCTCCCAGCGTTCGGCGATCTTGAGGGCGTATACCACGGGGCCGCGTTCTATGGCAACGGCATTTTCATGCCACGTGCTGGCGGTAACCGTCATCGGCAGCGCCAGCTCCACGCGGTCGCCGGGGCGCCACGTACGGTCAATTACGGAAATGCTCCCGGCCTCGGTGGCGCCATCCCAACGTTCCCCGTTCACGCGGATCTCCGCGTCGGCACACCACGTTGGGATGCGCAAGTGAAAAGGGAAACGAACGGCCTTTTCGCCATCGGGAAAACGAAGACTGAAACGGATGGACTCGTCAAACGGATAATGTGTCTCTTCTTCCACGTCTACGGTAACACCATCGGCCACCTTCGCTGTAACCGCACTGGGCGAATAGACCAGTGCGGCGATCCCCCCGTCGTCTGTGGCGTACCACAGGTGCTGCGTAAACTTGGGCCACCCTTGGTGCATATTGGAGGTGCAGCACGGATAGCCGGTAAGCAGCCCGAATACGAGGTCCGTCTCGCCATGGTTGATATTAAAATTATAAGCCCGCCGCTGTATCTGCACTTGGTTGGCTTGTTGGAAATATTGCCGATTCATGAAATCATCGGTTACCTGCGTGGGTAGTGCATTGAACGCCACTTTCTCCAGGTGCTCCGCAAAGTCGACGTCGCCCGTAATCTCGAGCATCTTCTCCAGTGAAAACATCAGCTCCACGGCAGAGCACAACTCAGATCCCTGTGTGGGGTTGTTGCCATGCAGGGCCTCATCGCCACCATACATGCCCTGCGGCTGCCCATTGAACTTGCGGATATCATGGAATCCCTGCTTTACGGCATTCACAAAACGTTTGTCGGGGTTTTGCTGGTAGTAGATAATGGGTTCTTTGATGCCCTGTGCCAGGTTGACGCAATGGATGCTACCGATTGTGGTCAACATTTCGCGCTGCTCAAACCTGGTGGTAAAGTCTTTACCTTGGCTGTGAATCAACTCGGCCAGGTCGAGCAGAAAAGCATCGGCGGTAATGTTATACAGCCAGTAAACGGCCTGCAGGTTGTCGCCCGAACGGAATTCGGCCCAAAAGGTCCAATGGCCGAGGGGCTTCTCGTGGAGCGTATTCAACTGGTAACGGAAATAGTTGGTCATCAGCCGCACCACCCGTACATCGCCGGTGGCCGAATAATACTGTTGCAAAATCTTGAGTACAACCATTTTGGGCCACCAATCGTGCGTATTGCCGCGCTGTAGGCCAGGCTCCGGCCCATAATCCGTACCCGGCCCAAAATACCCATTGGGCTTTTGGCTATTGATGGCCCATTCTACCCACGGCTGTACCTTTGATTTCAGCGTATCGTCATCCAAGAGGTAAGCCAGGGGCAGTAACCCGTCTATCCAGTAAGGACCTCGCTCCCACTGGTCACCATCGCCCCCGAGCCACCCGTTGCGTGGCCCCATCACCGCCGGATACAGCATATCCAACTGCCCCGTAAGGCCATCCTTTTGGCGCACCAACATCTCGTGTAGCCAGCCCCGCGGTTTGATATCGCCCAACGGCAGCTCGATATATGGCTTTTTGACGAGCGGCGCGCGATTGTTGAGATAATGCTGAGCCGAGGTTTCCATACAGCAGAGATAAGCCATCAAGAAAAAGCATATCGAGTAAGTTCTGTGTGTCAAAGTCATGTTATCTACCGTGTAGTTATTAAAAATTACGGCCGGGTATCCATCATCATCCGATTGATGATACCCGCCCAGATATAGGTTTTATGATACCCGCCCCAAGGCTCGTCGGGGCTATAAAACTCCCATAGGTTATGTGTTTCCTTCAATACCGAGACCATTCCATGCGCTACGCGGTCTACCAGCTGGCGGGCCTCTTCGTGATAGCCATAATCTTGTAGCCCCAGCATAATCAAGTAGTTCCATTGCACCCACACGGGGCCGTTCCAATACCCCTTGTCGTTGTAATAGCTATCTTGGGCAGACAACGTAGGAATACCGTATTCGCGCCAGAAATGCGCGGTATCCGTGAGCTTCTCCACCAGCCGCTCCGCCTGTGCCTCGTTGGCAACGCCAGCCCAAAGTGGCAGGAACCCAATGATTTCGTCGCGCTTGAGGTCGTCTGCCGTCTTGTGGGTAAACGTATGCGTTTCTTTGTCGACCTGGTAATAAAACCCGTTCGCCTCATCCCAGAAGGTATCGTTGATAAGCTGAGCACGCCGTTCATGGTTGGTCCGCCAGGCCGCGGCCTCTTCCGTCAGGCCCAGCGCCAGCGCCATCTGCTCCAATGATTTGGCCTCCTTAACCAGCATGCAATTGAGGTCGAGGCTCTCAAAGTTCGTGGGAAAGCCCACCTCATCCCATACCGCCACGAGTGCATCGCGCACCGATTCGAGTACGGCGTGGCCACCCCACTCACAAAGCCCGTCACCATCGCTATCGCGGTTATCTACGATGAAGTGGAACAACTTCTTGGATGAACCGTACATCTCCTGGAGAAATACGGTATCTTGGGTCATCTGGTAAACCTCCCAATTAAGCCATGCGTACCAAGGCGCCGAGGTAGTGAGTTGACCGTTATGTTCAATGATCTCGTCGAGGTAGCCGCCGGTGCGGTAGTTGATATAGCCATTGGGGTATTGCCGCTCGAGGTATACGCGCTGGGAGTTCATCGCCCCCTGGGGGTCGATATCCGCGTAGGCGAGCATGGCGATGCTCTCATGAAACACCTGCCCGCCATGCCCCCACCCCCACGTGGGCTCACGCGAGAAAACGTAGTAATTGTAATTCGACTTACCCTCGGCCGGGTAAAACACCTGCCGCATCATGGCGGCGGCACTCCAATACAGGGCGTTTTTATCCGGGTCGTCGAATTCCGGAACCGGCGTGTTGGCGAAGAATGCCTCATTGTGCTGTTGGTAAGGTTCCAACGTGCGGGCCAGCAATTCCCTTGCCTCGGCGACCAGCGAGTCGGCCGGGGCAGCAAGTGGCGACACACCGCGGACGAACCGCAGGCGTTCTGTGGCACCGCCGCCGAGCTGCAGCACATGCTCAAATGCCACCACCTTCGCGTAGGGCAGGCTTTCTACTGGATTTTCACTCCGCTTACCCTGTACGAACTCCATAAATACGCTTGGCTTGACAGTACTGACTTCGTTCCGGTGCATGCCCAGCCTGCCGTCGTCTCCGACCGGCACCACCAGGTACCCATAGGTAACCCCTGGCATGGCCGTCGTATCGATATAGCTGTGGCTGGCCACCGTGGCCAGCCGGTCGTAGTGCGGTTTCGGGTATTGCCTGCGGTACACCGAAAACGAGCGTTGACCGGCGGGTGCTTCCCAACGCAGCATCGCGTGGTGTTGCGTGTTCAGCTGGAGGTCTACTTGGTCTACCATGGGTGGCAGGGTTACCTCCGTAAGGTCGATGTCATACCGTTGGCTTGCGCCTTCCAACTTGCCGGTTATCCGGCCAGCACGACCACTGGCTTCATCAACCGCCTGCAGCGCGAACGCCTCGGCAGTCGGGTCCAGCTGTGCAGCTTCCATCCGATAGAACCCGCCCTGATCTACGGCAGCATGCATACCGCCCCATACCGGGCTGTTTTCGGTGAGGAGCACGGCCGGGTTGGCATCCACCATGAGCTGGAGACGCAGCGTGTGCCCGGCGCTCGTGAGGCGTTGCTTGCCTGGCAGGTAAGCCCGCCCATTGAGCTGGGAGGTTGGCTTGCGGTCATTCTCCACGGTATTGGGCACCCGAAAAGGTTCGCCGGCCTCGCTGGTGAAAGCGCCAAGCCTTGTTGGCCTTGCCGAAGTGACCCAAACGTTGCGGATACTGTCGGTGTAGGGCACATCATGGCCGAGCGTCCATGCATCGGGGTACTCCTGATGCTCGAAAATGAGGTGATCGCCGTGTGGTGTTACCTGCTGATAAGCCCGCCCCCCATTTCGCATGAAGGGATAAACCGTTAGCTCCACTGCCGTATCTGCATGGCTGGTGATCTGGAGGTCGAGCAAGGCCATCGTCGAACTGTGCACCACGAACCACGCTGCTACCTCCATGTCAGCGAAAGGCCTGTAGGTAAAGCGTACCATATCGGGATAGCTCGCCGTGATGGTTGGCGGCCGATACATATCCGCTACCCGATATACCCACTGATCGCCGCGTTTGAACCCCAGTGCAATGTCGCCGCCCGTGTCTGTAATGAAGTCCGCCCCTTCGCTATCCGCGTCGTACTGGAAGGTATACCCTTGGTCAAGCACGAAATTAGACCGCTCGGGCGCCGCCGCATAGGTCGTGTACAATGGGAAGCCCTTACCCGCGTTTAACGACGATAAGAAAGGCTTCTCTTCCGATGCGCAAGAAAGAAATAAAACAGCCGTTATGACGACCGAAAATAGCGTTGTTCCGTATTTTGTCACAGCAATACGTCCTATTGGATGGTCAACATAAACAACGTTACGCCATCGTTCAGTAGCAAATAAGGGGTCGTGCCTTCGCCCACCAGCCCATCTTTCTGGGCCCGTACGGTAAAGGTCCCTTTCTGCCCTAACATCGCCTCGGTAAATACCACCCTACCCTTGGCATTGGTGGTACCAGTTGCCAGTGATTGGCCGTTACTGTCCAGCACTTCCACCGCTGCCCCTTCTATTTTTGGGAAGGTATTGCCCTGGGCCACCCCTTCCACCTGCACCTCTAACGCCGGCTCCGTGACGGATATCGTTTCAAACTCCAGTTCCCGCTCACACGATGTAGCTATGCCGATTAGCATAGCGAGTATAGCAACTAACTTTTTCATATTCATGGATTAAATTGTTCTTTATCGTTTTCAAACGCGCCGTTCCGATCGCTACCCCTTACCCTTCATTTCCCGGGCCGCCAAATGTATACAACGACTGGCCGTGCATCTTCAGTTCCGGTCCGGGAATGGGAAAGTGCCGTACGGTACCCGGCAGCAGCTGGTCCTTGCCACGGCGGCGGTCGAAAAAGCCCAGCTGCGGCCACACCAAATCACACTCCACATAGCGCTCGTAAAATAGTTTTTCTTCCAGTTCCTCATAGCTTTCCGTCGCGAGCGCGGGTGGCAGGTCGCCCAACGCGACACGTGAATTGTTGATCAGCGTGGCAATCTGTCCTTTGTCGCCGTTCATACGGATCAGCGCTTCGGCCAGGTAGGCATCATTTTCCATCTTCAGGAAATGGTCAATCATACCCTGTCCACGTTCTACGATATCATAATACCGCCAGTATCGGTATTGGCTTAGAATAAACGTTCCGTATCCGGGGCGTTCCGTACGATCTGCCCCGAACCAGTTACGCATGTTTTCATACTTGAAATAGCGATCCAACCGACTGTCGGGACAGTTCTCAATGGCAGGCCAATCTTTGAAACTATCACTTCCCGGCGTGACCGGAATCGGATAAACCGAATAGGGATCATCGGGTGCCATTTTATGGAGCACCCATTGGCTGGTCCGGATCCAGTTCATATTATACAACGCAAAGTAATTCATGCCTACGTCGCGTGTCATCACCTTACCCCGCCAACCTTCATCGTAGGCCACTTTGAAATCCGATTGCAGTCCCTTTTCGGCATATGCCTTCACCCGGGCCCAATCAACTTGGGCATTTTCCGTCTGCGTGCGTGGGTTTGACGCCAGGAACCTGGCGCCCATCGAGTTTGCAAACTGAAGCAACGTCGTTTTGTTAAACGTGGTTCCTGCGATCACCGAAGCCGGATCGTCATCCACCACATCGTTTTCGATGAGTTGGATGGCCATATCCAACTTGGTGAGTGCGTAATCCATTACCTCCTGATAGCCTTTCGTGTTGCCTGCAAAGTCAAACGTCAGTGCGTCATGCTCTTCCGTAAATAAGTATGCTCTATCATAGAGTAGCGCGATATTACCATAAAGCAGCGCTTGGATGATATAGGCGTGTGCCTTCGCCCGGTTCGTATAGTCCACCCCGCCCAGGGTAATCTTGAACTCGGGATCTTCAAACATGTTAGCCATTTTGATGGCGCTGCCCACGCTTCCGTAGTAATTGTACCATGCACCGAAGTTGATGATGATCACCGGGTCGGGCGTATCGTCGTTGAAAAGTTGCTGCCGGGGCCTGAACCACATGGTACCCGAGCCCCAGCCCGGCGTACCGGCCTGGAAAAATTCGGCGCAGGCCAGCCCGATGGTGGGGCTGGCGGCGATAGAACCATTATACCACGTGTTATATCCATTCCTCAACAGCGAATAGAATTCTGCCGGTGTGGCCAAATCATTAATATTCGGTTGGTTTTCATTGGCAATATCCATCGAATCAAAAAAGCTGCAGGAGCTTGGTAACATCAGGAAAACCGCCACAACATAAATCAATATTCTCTTCATGATTTCAATTTTTCTGGTTAAAATGATAACGCTATGGAGCCACTGAATGTCCGGTACAACGGATATTGTTCGTTCGATTCAAACCGGAACGCGTTTGTGTCTACTCCTTTGCTGCGATCGGCCGAAACCCCTTCCGGATCGAAGCCCGGATAATGGGTCAGGGTGAGGATATTGCGGCCGATAAGGCTGATCTTGATGTTATCGATGAATTGCCACTGCCGGGGCTTGATGTCGTAACTAACCGCAAGTTCACGCAGTTTAAGAAATGAGGCATCAAATACCAGTACGTCGTTATCCCAGCCTAACAGTCCGATTTGTTGGCCGCCGTTGCTATAATAAGCTGCTGATTTCACCTCATTCCAGGGCATGCCCGATTGATCGAACAGTGCCGGTTCGGTGGTGTAGCGCACCGCATGGTTATATAACGCACCGCCATCCTGGTAAGACCACAAGGTATAAAGAGAAAGGTTCTTATACCGGATGGTGGTATTAAAATTCAGGTTGAAATTAGGCACCATGCTTTTGCTTGGGAGGGCAACGATATTGCCGTTATCGTCCTTGATTTTAATAGGTGTTTCATTGATGGTACCGATTTCACTGCGGCGCACCACAAACCCCTGGTTATTTACCGCAAAGAGTTCATCGGCCGTACGCCCCTCTGGCACCTGGTTGGCCACCTCATCCAGGGTACGTGCAAACCGATCAAGGTATAACACCCCGAAATCGATTCCCTCTTCAATCCGGAAACGCGTACCGTCTAGCATGTAGGGTATGGCGTTTAGCTCGGTGATCCGTTGCTTGATTTTATCGAATGTAACACCCGCATTCCAACCCCAGGCTTCCTTGTTGATGAGATTGCCGCTCAGACTGGCTTCAAGCACACGGGTCTGGATGGTCCCCGCATTTTGCCATTGGAAAGCCGCGCCCGAGAGCGGTGTAATGGGAACCTTCAGGATTTGGTCTGTATTGTTTGCAATGGAATAGTTGGTACTGAAATAAAACCTATCCAGGAATTGCATGTCTATCCCCACTTCGGTTTCTTTCGAAAAGGAGGGTTTTAACAGCCTGTTCCCTAAGGTCTCCATATTTCCAGGCACACCGTTCTGAAGGGCAAACACCTCATACTGTGCTTCGAAAGGAGGTCTCAGGCCCGCCACGCCATACGAAGCCCTCAACTTCCATTCATTGATGCCACCTATTTCGAAGTCTTCGGTGATCCGCCAGGCTCCCGCTACCCGGTAAAATGTTTGCCACCGCACGTCGGCTCCAAAGAGCGAGGAAGCATCACGGCGCACCAAGGCGTCTAGGATGTACTTATCCTGGTAATCCAGCACCATCATTCCCGCCACGTTGTTAGCCACCGTGGTGAAAACGGATGAGCTCGCGTTCTGGTTGGCAGAGAGGTTTACCGAGGTGATATTCATCCCCCCTATACCCAAATCTCCGCCACCTCCATTCAAGCTGGAAGAACTAGACGATTCATACAGGTATTGCACCTTAAATGTGGTATTGAAGTCGCCAAACTGCTTGCGGAACATGGCATCCGCAGAAAACACCTTTTCATTGTTACGCCACATCCCCCGTGAAATGTAGCCAACCTCGGGTGTAAGGTCATAGCGCAAGCGCCCCTTGGGCGTTAAAAAAAGGTTCTCACCGATGGATCTCGTGGTACCGAAAGCCGTGGAAAACGTAAGGTAATCGGTTGGATCGTACTTCAAGGAAAAATTGGACAACAGTTTCTCCAATGTCGATTCGTTCTTCGAGTTGGTCATGGAATAAAGTGGATTGACGATGTTTTCTATCCGGTTGGCATTGACCAAATACGGGGAACCATCCATGTTGGTCGCCAATAAATCAGCTCCAGGGTCCGAGCGGAACAGCGCACCGAAAGCCCCACTTGCCCGGTTGTCAGCATCGGTATGCGTATACAGGTTGGAGGTACTGAACAGGAGGTTGTCCAATATCCGGTAGTCGAGGTTTAACCGCACGTTTGTGCGCGCTATGCCGTCTACCATCTTGACCACGCCTTCTTCCTTGGTGAGTTGCAGCGAGGTATATACACTGATTTTACTGTTCTGGGAGGTGCCCCGGATACCCAGGTGGTTCGTTACATAACTCCCGGGATTGAAAAACTGGTCTATATGGTCATATGTTGTCGGGTAGCTGTTGTCGTAAACGCGATCGAGATCCGTAACGCCATAGTTTACGGTTCCGTTTTCGATTAACCGATTGGTAGCCTTTGAACGGCCCGGCACGAAACCCAGTCCGTTTTTCCCATATTCGGTTCGAAAATCCACCTTTACATTGCCAGCCCCTACACTGGCCCCACGCTTCGTCATGATACTGACCACGCCATTTGCGGCCCGCGAGCCGTAAAGCGAAGAAGCGGCGGCACCTTTCAGCACCTCTATCGTCTCAATATCTTCTGCATTGATATCCGCCAGTCCACTTTCGGTAAGTACGCCGTCCACGATATACAACGGGTTCGAGGAGCCAAAAATCATTTTGACGCCGCGCAGCTGTACATCTACCTCGGAGCCGGGAGCGCCACTTGAGCGTGTAACACGCACACCGGCCACTTTGCCCTGAAGCGCCGTGCCCGCATCCACCGCCGGAACCTGGGAAAGCTCATCGGATGATAACTTTTCGATGGAGAATCCCAGCTTGGCCTTGGGTGTACCTGTGGCGACACCCGTAACAATGACCTCATCAAGCGAGATATCGCTTCTTTCGAGGGTCATGTTTAGCTGACTCGATTCATTCACCACCCGCTCTTGGGTGGTAAACCCCACATAACTGACCACCAGTGTGGCTCCGCGATCCACACGGATGGTGAAGGCCCCGGCGTCATCCGTTCGCGTACCGGTGCCGGAGCCTTTTGCTGCCACGCTTACTCCTGGGAGCGGCTTGCCTCCCGGGTCGGTTACGATCCCTGTAATGACAATCGAAGGCTGCTGCGCGGCCGCTGTGTTTTGCCCCATCACGTTCAGGGACACAATGGCCATCACGAAAAAGCCGGTTAACTTTTTCAGATAGGTGTTGATAAGGTAATTTCTTTCCATAATTGTGAAATTTTAATACAATGATGCTCATGGCTAATTCACGGCGCTCATAATTGTACCGCAAATGACTGCATAAACTGTTTTTTTATATACTAGAATCGTATCAAAAAAGGGGAATATCGTATCATACCCTATTATCCGGTCCCTTTTCCAGCTTCCATCGTTACGATAGCCAGCTCCACCGCAAACTTGCGCCTCCAGGCGCAGGTATACCTCCGGCGCCTGCCCTACCTTTGTGGATTATGCTAACTGACCAAACAAAAGAACCATGGTTGAACACGTACGTACACTCGAAAAGAAATTGTCCGAATGGTCGCGGTTGCCAACGGCAGACCAACCAAACGGAGAACGGCTCCTGGAAATCGTCCGGCTTACGGAGGAGTTGTCGGTCGCCTTCCAGCAAGGCCTGTCGCGCTGCGCGACGCCCGACATGCTGGCGCTCCAGTTTAACCAATACCACCATAAGGTAGACCGCCTCATCGATCGGCAGGCATGGCCAGCCCCGATACGGCAGGCCCTCGATCGGCTGCTCGGCGAGCTGCTGGACGGCCGCGCGGCATTAATCGACGCTGACCGCCCGCTGCCGCGCCACGAGCGCGAGCATCTCCAAACGTTAGTAGACCGCCAGCTGCCGGTAATCTGCACGGCCATCGAGCGGCACGAGCTCCCCGCCGTGTACGGCCGGGAAATCCGGCATGCCCTGCGCAACCTGTTTGACGAGAAGGCACTGCCGGAGCTCACCTACCGGCATAAAGCCTACGTACCGCTACTGATCGGCCAGGGGATGAAACTAGCTACCAAGCGCACCTCCGCCCGTTGGAAGCACCACCTGATGGAACTCCTGGTGAACTGCAACTTCAACTACATGGGCATCTTTGAGCGCTGGCGCGAGCGGCGTGAGGCAGAAATTGCCACAGCGGTGAAACAGGGCGCGGAGGAAACATGCCTGCAGCAGTGGCAGCAAACGGTCGCACATTTCAACCCCAAGCCGGGCGTCGCCTTTGATCCGGACAACGGGTCGCTGCATGAACATATGCAAGTCTATCTCCGCGATTGCCGGCAACGGTTGGAGCAGCGGCAACGCTTGCTTAGCACCAACGAACCTTGGGCGCGGCTGCTCACGAAATT
>NZ_JBMQOC010000022.1:0-117457 GCF_053550995.1 Parapedobacter sp. | reverse complement strand
CGCAATAATGCAGAGTCGAGTACATCCGGTCTGTTCGTTGCAGCAAGGATAATGATACCCGAATCGGTACCGAATCCATCCATTTCAACAAGCAGCTGGTTCAACGTATTCTCACGCTCATCGTTTCCGCCAACAATATTGTTCTTGCCTCTGGCACGACCTATCGCGTCAATCTCATCGATAAAGATGATACAAGGAGCCTTATCCTTTGCCTGTTTAAACAAGTCTCTTACCCTCGAAGCACCTACACCCACAAACATCTCAACGAAGTCAGAACCTGAAAGCGAGAAGAAAGGCACCTGCGCCTCGCCAGCCACCGCCTTGGCCAACAGGGTCTTACCTGTCCCTGGTGAACCGACCAGCAACGCCCCTTTCGGGATTTTTCCGCCCAGATTCGTGTATTTCTTCGGGTTTTTGAGGAAATCGACGATCTCCATCACCTCCTGTTTGGCTTCCTCCAGCCCGGCCACATCGCTGAATGTGATCGCTACCTGCGATTCCTTGTCGAAGAGGGTAGCCTTGGACTTTCCGATGTTGAAAATCTGGCCCCCGGGCCCACCTCCGCCACCGCCCATACGGCGCATGATGAAAATCCAAAACACGATAATCAGTAATAACGGCAGCATGATGGAAAAAATCCATCCCGTCCATGCATTGGTGCGATCTTCCGGCCTTACCGACACACGGTCCGCTGGTGGGGTATCCTGCTGCGCTTCCGCCAGTTTCCGCTGTAGCACTTCGCCCGAAAATTCCGTAAAGACGTACTGCGGACCCGTGGAAGGAGCAAGCGTCAGTCCGTTGGAACTGGGTTGCACATCTTTGTACTTAGGGTCGCTAAGCCGGTCTTTTTTGATGAAAACTTCGACGAAAATCAGTTCATTCTGCTTATAGGCGACCAAATGATCCACATCACCCGGCTTAAGCATCTTTTCTTCAAATTCTTCATAGGTAATCTCCTTCGCATTGTCGTCAGTGAAAAGATACTGCAACGCAAAGAAGCCAAAAAACATCGCCACCCACAGCCATATAATATTGAAACGTGGCGGCTTCGGCGTCACCTTTTTACTGGGCACTCTCTTTAATCTATCTGGTCCTTTAGGCATACCTTTGCTTTCCTTTTTGTTCTGTTTGAATTACGCGCTCTGGTAGTATTCCATTTCGGCATCTCCCCATAGGTCTTCGATACCGTAATAGCTGCGTTTATCTGTTTTAAAAATATGGACAACAACATCGACGAAGTCCAATAAAATCCATTCCCCGTGTTCCATCCCTTCTTTACGCCAAGGTTCCTGTTGAAGTGCTTTGTAAACTTCTTCTTCCACACTTCGGGCCAAGGCGTTGACCTGCGTTGATGAGTCTGCGTGGCAAATTACGAAATAATCGGAAACCGAGCCCCCTATGTTCCTCAAATCAAGCCTAACAATCTCATTACCCTTCTTTTCCTGCATACCGTGCACAACGACCTCCGACAGGCGGGCTGATAGGACTGATTTTTTGTTTTTTATCATTAAAAATAATTATAGTTTTGGGGCAATGACACCCTTTTATTCCATTCGTATTGCAAAGTAACACATTTTCGGGATTATTCGAGGGACAAAATGTGATTACATTACAGCGGATCCCTTCCACAAACGATTACCTCAAGGACGCTCTGTCAAAATCCACGCCACTCCCTGAAGGCACTGTAATAATGGCAGTTGACCAGTACGGTGGCAGAGGGCAAAAAGGTGCCGTTTGGCAAAGCGAACCGGGGAAGAACCTGACGATAAGTTTGCTGCTTACCCCCACTTTCCTCGACCCGAAACGGCAATTCGTACTTACCGCCGCCATCAGCCTCGCTGTTGCCCGATGGCTGCAGTCGTTAACCCTTGTCGGAGTAAAGGTTAAATGGCCGAATGATTTGTATATCGGCGATCGAAAAATCGGTGGCATCCTGATTGAGAACATCTTGAACGGCAAGGTGTGGAAATCAGCAGTGGTAGGTATCGGTGTCAACGTCAATCAGGTTTCCTTCCCCCCTGAAATCGAAAAGCAGACTACCTCGGTCAAGCAAATTTTACATAGGGATTGCCAAGTATCTGAATTATTGCCCGACCTTTGCAGACGCATCGAGCGGGAATACATGAGGCTGAAGTCGGGTAGTTTTGATGCCGTTTTGGCTGATTATGAACAAGGGCTGTATCGCCTCAACGAACCGCACCCCTTCCTGGTAGACGGGATAACGGTATCGGGCGTCTTGCGGGGCGTTAGCGAAACAGGGCGCTTACAGATCGATTTCAATGGCCATCGCGTCGATTTTGACATCAAGGAGATAGCCTTTGTCATCTGAACAGGATTAATTACCTTTGCAGCACAAACACCGAACATTGCTGCTGGAATTAAACCCCAAGTAGTAAAGCGAGTCATATATTTTACGAAAACAACACTTGAATGATTATGAGAAAAGTAGTATTAGCAGCCATGGTTTTGTGTTTCGCGGCAACCGGTGCCTTCGCGCAAATCTTGAAACCGGTTACCTGGCAATTCGGCGCAAAAAAGATCAGCAAAGACGAGGCGGTGGTTTTCATTAAGGCCACGATGGACGAGGGATGGCACATCTACTCGCAACACGTGGAAGAGGGCGGTCCCATCAAGACGTCATTTACCTTCAGTCCGTCTGCAGACTATACACTCGTGGGCAAGCCAGCTGAACCGAAGCCCAAGACCAAATACGAGGAAGTTTTTGCGATGAACGTTGGGTACTTCGACAAAGAGGTGGTTTTCCAACAGAAAATCAAATTAAAGAAGGGTGCCACAACCGTGAAAGGAGCCGTTGAGTTCATGGCTTGCGACGCAAACCAGTGCTTGCCGCCCGATGAAGTGGAATTTGCGGTAGCGGTTAAATAGTTCCCTTACCTCGGTCTAAAAAGAAACCCAGAAAGGCATTTTTCTGCCTTTCTTTGTTATTTTTGCACGTCATTAATAGATGCTGTTCATGAAGCGTATTCTCTTTACGTTATCATTGTTAATGGGTATGGCCACGGTTGCTTTGCCCCATACCCCACCTCAGGACACCTTGCTTGATTTCAGCGATGTCGAGTTCACAGAGAGCCCCGATACATCGGCCGAATCGATGGAATACATCGACGTACCCGATGATGTGGTATTCGGCGACGGGCAGGATCTGGCAGATAGCACGCAAGGGCAAGCCCAACTGGCTGCTGCCGACGGTACCGCTACCCATGGGGGCAGCCCCCAGACCCTTTGGGGGATTTTCATCGCCGGCATCATCGGCGGGTTTGCGGCGTTCCTGATGCCCTGTATCTACCCGATGGTACCCCTTACCGTTTCGTATTTCACGAAGCAGAGCGGCACCCGAACCAAAGGGGTTATCAATGCGTTGTTGTATGGCCTGTTCATCATTGTCATATACGTAGCTTTGGGCATGCTGGTCACCCTCCTTTTCGGTGCATCGGCGCTCAATGAGGCGGCGAGCAGTGCTTGGTTCAACCTGTTGTTTTTCCTGATCATTATTGTATTCGCCATCTCCTTCCTCGGTGCCTTTGAAATCACCCTGCCTTCCCGTTTTGTCAATAAGATGGATGAGAAATCCAACCAAAGCGGCTTTCTGGGCTTGTTTTTCATGGCATTTACACTGGCGTTGGTTTCGTTTTCATGCACAGGGCCCATTATCGGCTACCTATTGGTAGAAGCGGTGGCCGAAGGAGCGCTGCTAGGCCCGGCCATCGGCATGCTGGGCTTTTCAGTAGCACTGGCTATACCGTTCATGATATTTGCGTTTTTCCCTTCGTTGCTTAAGGAAATGCCTAAATCTGGTGGATGGCTCAACACGGTAAAAGTGTCGTTGGGCTTCTTGGAGCTGGCGTTGGCCTTCAAATTCTTATCGAATGTCGACCTTGCCTATCATTGGGGCCTGCTCGACCGGGAAGTGTTCCTGGCCATCTGGATTGTCATCTTCGGCTTATTTGGCCTCTACCTATTGGGCAAATTGAAATTCTCGCACGATAGCGACGTGCCGTTCATCTCCATTCCGCGTTTATTTTTCGCCATCACCGTCCTCTCTTTCACCGTCTATATGATACCCGGTATGTGGGGGGCGCCACTGAAAGCGTTAAGCGCTTGGTTACCACCATCGCCCACGCAGGATTTCAACCTGCATCAGGTTGGCGTGGGGATTGGCCAGGCACCGAGCACGGGCAACGGCATCGTCAAAAAATACGGCGACGTTTTCCATGCACCACACGGCATCGATGCGTTCTATGACTACGACCAAGCCTTGGCCTATTCCAAGCAGGTAGACAAACCTGTCCTGTTGGATTTCACGGGGTGGAGTTGCGTGAATTGCCGGAAAATGGAAGAATCCGTATGGCCGGACCCACAGGTACTGAAACGGCTAAAGGAAGACTATATCCTCGTATCGCTTTACGTAGACGATCGGACTGATTTGGCTCCTGAAGAACATTATGTTTCTGCGTTCAGTGGAAAGAAAATACGCCGGGTAGGCCAAAAATGGTCCGACCTCCAAGCATCGCGCTTCGGCACCAATGCCCAACCTTACTATGTGGTTGTGGATGGCGAAGGGAACCAGCTGGTGCCTGCCCAAGCGTATAATGAAGATATCCAGAATTATATCAATTTTTTGGACCGTGGCATAGCTGCCTATCAACAACGAAAAACAAACACAATAAAATAAATTAATGAGCAACATCAAGAACATTGCCGTATTCACGTCCGGGGGCGATGCCCCGGGGATGAATGCAGCCATCCGTGCGGTAGTCCGAACCGGTCTCTACTACAACCTCAACGTATTTGGAATCGGGCGCGGATACGACGGTATGGTCCATGGCGACATATTTCCGATGGATGCCAAATCGGTAGCCAACATTATCCAACGCGGGGGGACCATCCTGAAAACGGCACGGAGCGAAGAGTTTCGCACGGTGGAGGGCCGCCAGCAGGCTTACGAGAACCTGAAGAACCACCGTATCGATGGTTTAGTGGCCATCGGCGGCGATGGCACCTTCACCGGCGCTTCCAAATTCATCGAGGAGCACAACATCCCCATCATCGGCCTGCCGGGCACGATCGACAATGATCTGGTAGGCACCGATTTTACCATCGGTTACGATACGGCCATCAATACGGTTATCGAAGCGGTGGACAAAATCCGTGATACCGCCGAATCGCACGACCGTGTTTTCGTCGTGGAAGTAATGGGCCGGGACTCGGGTCTCATCGCCCTACGGGCAGGGATCAGTGTGGGGGCGGAGTGCGTGTTGATCCCTGAGATCAAGGTGGAATATGAAGCGATGATGGATCGGCTGGACCGTACCCGCAAAAATAAAGCGTCACGGGTGATCATCGTGGCCGAAGGAGACGACGCAGGCGGCGCTTTCGCCGTAGCAGAACGCATCAAAGAACGTTTTCCCCATTACGATATGCGGGTATCGATCCTCGGCCATATCCAACGCGGTGGGAGCCCTTCATGCATGGATAGGGTACTGGCCAGCCGCTTGGGTGTGGTTGCCGTGGAAGCCCTTCTGGAAGGCCGCCGTGGCGAAATGGCAGGTTTGATACACGGACAAGCGGTCTTTACGCCATTCAGCAAGGCGATCAAGCACATCGGTACCGTCAACGAAAACCTACTCCGCCTTGTGGATATCCTTTCGTTGTGATATGAGGTAGCAAAACATAAAAACGCCCCGGGTCTAACAAGCGGCCCGGGGCGTGTATCATCGGAGCAGCGCGGCCAGTGTATTGTGGAGATCCGCACCCCGGAGGTTCTTGGCGATGATCCGGCCTTCGGGATCGAGCAGGAAATTGGCTGGAATACCTTGTATAGCGTACAATTCCACCACATCGGATTGCCACCACTTCAATTCGGAGACATGCGGCCAATCTTGCAAACCGTCGTCGTTGATGGCTTTCAACCAGGCGTCCTTAGCGCCCGGGCGATCAAGCGACACACCGAACACCGTAAAATTCTTATCCTTAAATGCTTGGTAGGCCGCAACAACGTTAGGATTCTCTTGCCGGCACGGGCCGCACCAGCTTGCCCAAAAATCGACCAATACATACTTGCCTCGAAGCGAAGATAACGCCAATGGCGTACCGGCCGTATCGGGCTGGCTGAAGTCGGGGGCAATAGCACCGATATCCACCCGTTTCGTAGTTTCCAGTTGCGCCGCAATCGCCTTTCCCTTATCGGAATTTTTCAATGCTGCCGACAGCTTGTTGAACGCGGGCTCCACAACTTCCGCGGTAGGCTCCGATCCTACATAGGGCATGAGCAGGTCGAGGCTGACCACGCTGGACGGGTACGTGTTGATATATTCAAAGTCTATCGTTTTCTGCTCTTCCTGGATGGCCATGGCTTCGGCCTGCAAGCCCTGCATGAAGGCGGGGTCCTGTTTCTGCTCGTCAGAGGCGGCAACGAAACGCGCCATCACGTCGCCCATCTTGGCTTGTAAGGGAGCAACGTATTCATGGTAGGTAGCGAAGTCTTTGTTTGTGGCACCGCCCTTTACGGATGCATTGACCAACGAATCGGCAGAAGTAACTTGGATAGCTCCCTTCTCGAGATAGATTTCCACCCGGTCGGGGTCTTCCATCCCGCGGATATCGCCCCCTTCGTGGGCAAGCAGCACCAACGCCCTTGCGGGTGCCGCGACCGTGCCGTGGAATTTGAATGCCCCATCGGTCACCGTAGCCGAATCCAATACGGCACCCGTAGCTGTCCGATAGCTTAGATACGCCTTGGCGGGCGTGTTCAAGTTACCCACCTTCGCCGTCACGGTAAAATCCTCCTGTGCAACCACCGCCATGGGCAACGCGGCTACAGCCACCAAAACCAATTTCCTCATCATGTTGTTCATTATCGTTCTCATATATACGTTGGCAAAGATGGGATAATTCCCCATCAATGCTTTCCTCATAAACACATTGTTACGTCTGATGGTTTGCGTACAGGCCTACCAATTTCCACTGGCCCCACCGCCGCCAAAGCCACCACCACCGAAGCCGCCGAAGCCGCCGCCACCACCACCAAAGCCACCGCCGCCGCCGAAACCACCGCCGCGGCCACCGCGGCCCATACCACTCAGGAGCGTCCACCATAGCAGGTCGGAAGCCCCGCGGCCGCCCATTACCCTGCCGCCACCGCCACCGCCTCGTCCCGACAATGCGATAGCGACCACAACAATGATCACGATGAAAATGAGCGAACCCCACCCACTGCCGCCACCACTTTCTTTCTTCGGTGCGGCCTTGTACTCGCCCTTCGTATAGGCGATGAGGGCGTCAGTGGCTCGGTCGATACCTGCGAAATAATCTCCTTGCCGGAATGGGGGCTTGATTTCGTTCTCAATAATGCGGTACGCGATGGCATCAGGTACAGCCCCTTCCACCCCATAGCCGGTTTGTATCGTCACGGCCCGGTCGCCCAAGGCTACCAGCAACAGAATGCCATTATCGTGTTCCTTGCCGCCGATACCCCATTGTTGCGCCAATCGTACGGCATAATCCGCAATCTCGTATTGCCCCGTAGACTGCATCACAACTACCGCAATCTGCGTCGACGTACTGTCGTCAAAAGCGACCAGCTTGTGTTCCAATCGCTCCACTTCGGCAGCGGAGAGGGTACCGGTGTAATCGTTGACCAGCGTATTGGGAGTAGCCGGGAAATCCTGTGCAGATACCGTCACCCCTGCCGCAAGCAGCAAACCGCCAATGATTATTACTTTAAAATATTCAATCGTTTTTACCATCGCCGAAGGCTATGTCATTAGGCAGCTCATTCACATCATCGTCCTGTCGCGGAAAGAAGTGCTGCAACTGCTCCCCGGCATGTTTAATTCCCTCAATAAGCCCCTGCACCAAATCGCCTTGTTTAAAATGCCGCAACATCAGCTCCTTCGTTTCCTCCCAGAACCCTGCCGCCACTTTCGCATGGATTCCGGCATCGCCAATGATGGCGAACCGGTGGTCGTCGGTTGCCATGTAAATCAGCACACCGTTCCGCAGGGCAGTTTTATCCATGCCCAATCGGTGGAAATATACGGCCGCCCGCTCCATGGGTTCACCCTTGCATCGGGGCTCAACGGCCAAGCGTATTTCGCCCGAGGTATGCCCCTCGGCCACCTGGACGGCGTGTACGATTGCTTCCTGTTGTTCTTCTGTGAATGGCTGCATACAACTAATTATCCATTTTAAGTCTCAAATCCCGCATCAGACTTCTTAAATCTCACGCCCGATGCCTCAAATCCCTCTTAAAACTGCACCTCCGGCGCCTTGTCGGCGCCCGCCTCCGCAGCGAAATAGCCTTTCTGCTTGAAACCGAAAAGTCCTGCGGTAATATTGTTGGGGAACCGCCTAACGGACGAGTTGTATTCCTGCGTAGCTTCGTTGAATGCGCGCCGTTCGGTGCTGATCCGGTTCTCAGTGCCCTCCAACTGTGCTTGCAATTCCAGGAAGTTCTGGTTAGCCTTCAGCTCGGGGTAACGTTCCACGGTGACGAGCAGGCGACCCAACGATTGCGACAGCGCGTCTTGCGACTGCTGGAATTGTTGGATGGCTTCCGGCGTCAGATTTTCGGGGTCTACGGTGACCGACGATGCTTTGGCACGCGCCTCGATAACCTGTGTAAGCGTTTCCTGTTCGAAATTCGCCGCCCCCTTCACCGTATTGACGAGATTGGGAATCAGGTCCGCACGCCGTTGGTAGGCATTCTCCACCTGTGCCCACTTACCTTTTACATTTTCTTCGAGGTTAACAAGGGTATTGTAACCGCACGAGCTGAACGACATGGCAGCAAAAAGCCCCACCATTGCCATGAATAATCTTCTCTTCATATTGATTGATTTTAAATGCATTAATGCCACTAATTTAATACTTTGATTGCAAAATTTATACCTTTGTTACACTTCGGGATAAAAACCCGACATCATTACATGCAGCAAGAACTCGAATTAAGTGTTCTCCCCGAGCGGATCTCAGACGAAGCACACCTTCTGCAGGAAGGCGCCACGCAACTTCATATCGCCCCCGAACGGATTAAAGGCTTGAAAATCCGGAAGCGCTCCATCGATGCACGCGGGAAGCGTGTGGTATTCCGGGTACGCATCATTTATTATATCGACGAGCCGCCCACTCACGACAATTTGCTTGTGGCGTATGCCAATGTAGCAGCCGCGCCGCCGGTGGTCATCGTCGGCGCCGGTCCCGCAGGCTTATTTGCGGCATTGCGCTGTCTGGAAAAAGGCTTCCGCCCCGTGGTGGTGGAGCGCGGCAAAAACGTACAGGAGCGGCGGCGTGACCTTGCCGTATTAAACAGGGACGGGTTTGTTAACCCCGACTCGAACTACTGCTTTGGCGAAGGCGGGGCCGGCACCTATTCCGATGGCAAGCTATACACCCGCTCCAATAAGCGGGGAGACGTTCAACAGGTATTAAACGTATTTGTGGCCCATGGCGCTACGGAAGACATATTGGTGGATGCCCGCCCCCATATCGGCACCAATAAACTGCCGCACATTATCCAGCGCATACGTCAAACCGTGCTGGACCACGGTGGCGAAATCCATTTTGATAGCCGGGTGACCGACATCCTGCAGGACGGGGGGAATGTTAAAGGCATTGAGCTTGCTTCGGGCAAACAAATCATGGCCGACCATGTAATCTTGGCCACGGGGCACTCGGCCCGGGATGTTTTCGAGCTATTCCACCGCAAGCGTTTGCTCGTGGAACCCAAACCCTTCGCCCTCGGTGTGCGTATCGAGCATCCGCAGGAAATCATCGATCAGGCGCAGTACCATTGCTCGGTACGGGGCGAGCACCTACCGCCGGCGTATTACAGTCTGGTACAGCAGGTGGGTGGCCGGGGCGTCTTTTCATTCTGTATGTGCCCGGGTGGCGTCATCGCCCCGTGCGCCACAGACAAGGGCGAAGTGGTGGTAAACGGCTGGTCGCCCTCCAAACGAAACAACCCGTATGCCAATTCGGGAACGGTGGTACAGGTAAACCTGCGGGACGTCCCACAGGTAGCTCGCTACCCATTCGCGCTCATGGACTTCCAGCATGAAGTGGAAGAACGCGCCTATGTGGTGGGCGGCGGCAACCTGGTGGCACCCGCCCAACGCATGGTCGATTTCGTGGAAGGGAGGCAATCCCGTTCTTTACCCGTAAACTCGTACAAACCCGGCACCAAAAGTGCACCGCTTGTTGAAGTCCTGCCAGCATTTGTCCACGATGCGCTCCAGAAAGCGCTTCCGATGTTCGGCAAGAAAATGAAGGGATATTATACCAATGAGGCCGTGCTTGTGGGGGTCGAATCGCGTACGTCGTCGCCGGTGCGCATACCGCGGGATAAAGAAACCCTGCAGCATCCACAACTCAAGGGGCTATACCCGTGCGGCGAAGGTGCCGGCTATGCGGGAGGCATCGTATCGGCAGCAATCGATGGGATGAATTGCGCGGATGCGATAACGGTCTGAGAAACCATGTGGTCGGCGGCAATGATTACTCCTTCACCTTGAAACAATGGAAATTTTCTGCCTTTCTTTGGCATGGCCAACCTTCGACCGTGTTTGCTTTTTTTCCTTCTGATGGCCGCTGCTTCGGTGGCCGTTCATGGCTCCTTACCGCCTATAAAGTCTACATTCAGTTCTTTTTTCACACTTCTCATCTAGCGAGTAAACTCAAATACACGAATAATCGTTCATGGAAGCACGAACGGATTGAAAACCGACTACTCCACAGGTGGGCGAATAAATAAATCAAAATTTGACACCTCGTTTTGTCACGTTTAAACAGGGTTAATTGTCAATCAAGAGAATAATTTAAACAAAAACAATAATGAAAATTGTAAAAGTAACGTACACCGTGCAGCCGTCGTTTGCTGCAAAGAACCTTGAAAATGTAAAGACTTTCGTCCGCGATATCAAGGCGCTCAACAACCCCTCTATCCGCTACATTTCTTATCTTGGCGCGGATGGAAAAACTTTCACACACATCGCTACGTTTGATAGTGAGGCGGCACAACAACAATTCCTCGCGCTTCCTTCTTTCAAATTATTCCAACAGCAACGTGATGGAAGCGGCCTGGAAACACCGGAGAACCTGCAATTTCTTGAGCTTGCCGCTGCCTCCTATGATCTTTTTAACTGAAAAAGATGGACCCCTATCCCGCTGGCCCGCCATGCCCGCAACGGATAGGGGTCCATTCCCAAAAATGGAGAACGATTAGCGATGACCGATTACCAAAGTAAGTTATTCCCTTACGCCTACAACATCCTAGGGTCTGTAGACGATGCATTCGACGTGATCCAGGATGTGATGGTGAAGCGGCTATCGGGGGTGGGTACAACATTGGAAAATGAAAGCGCATACTTGATAAAAAGCGTGATTAACCGGGCGATCAATCTCAAAAACCGGAATACACGCATCCATGGCCAGCGAATGTGGCTACCCGAGCCTGTCGCTACCGAACGAGCCGATTCCCGATTGAAAAAGAAGGAGATCATTTCGTATTCGATGTTGGTGCTCCTGGAACACCTCAACGCCAGAGAACGGGCGGTATTTATCCTGAAAGAAGCGTTTGGTTACGCACATGAGGAAATTGCGGAAACCTTGTCGATTACGGTTGACAATTCGAGGAAATTATTAAGCCGCGCAAGGCGAAACCTGAAGGACAGCCACGGTGGATTTAAACCTGTCGCCACGGCAACCGCGGATCTCCTGGACACCTACATCCATTGTATCGAAACCGGTGATATCGAGTCGCTCACGAAGTTGCTGTCCAAAGAAATTGCGGTGAAAGCCGATGGTGGCAAAAAGATGCAAGTGGTTAGTGAGTTTACACAAGGTCAACGGCCGGTTATCGACCTCATGTTATATCTCTATAATCACTACCAGTATCGCTATGAACTAGAAATACATACCGTCAACCATCAACCGGCCTTGCTTTTTTATGAAGACGGCAAATTGGTTAATTGTCAGGTATTTGAATGGGATAGCCATCAATTCCAAATAATGCGTATTTTCTCGATAGTCGATCCGGATAAGCTATCCCGGATTGGTCATTTGTAATGAAGGCACTACGCTTTCGGCAAAGTAATTTTTGAAAATTCACGGATTGCATTACATTTGCATCAGCCCAAGCGAAAGTAGCTCAGTTGGTAGAGCATCAGCTTCCCAAGCTGAGGGTCGCGAGTTCGAGCCTCGTCTTTCGCTCCACTTTCATCCTCGCAGTATGTGAGGATTTTGCATTAAATAAACCTTGCAATCAGTGTTTTACAGATTGATTTCCATTGAGAGAAGTTAATAATTGCATTAATTTTCCTATGGCAGATTGACGGGTATTTGATGTAAAAACACCGTTTTCTGTCTCATTTCTTGTCTCATTTTGTTAAGTTGGTTTTAAAATTTGTTACATTTCGTTCTACCCCCTATAGTAACATTCCCCATTCTCAACAATACACGATTTTCTTTAAATAATAGGGGTTTTCTAGGGGTTTTATAGGGGGTTTTTAGGGATATACTACGTAATGATCCTTTGTAAACATTTACGATATACCATTTATGTTAGTTATATATTTTTTATTATTTAAGGAAGTTTATACATTCGCATAAATCTTTTAATAAACTTACCTACCTATGGCAACATTCAAAGACGGTGCAAACGGCAGCTTCAATGGAAAAGTCGGAAGTGTAGTCGGGTATCAGTGGCGGGGTATCAATGTCATGCGTTCGCTCCCCAAAAAATCCAAGAAGCCGCGCAGTGAAAAGCAACTGGCAAACGAACGGCGGATGAAGCTGGCGATGTCTTTTCTATCACCCATCACTACGGTCATCCGGTTGGGGTATCAGCAGGCTACCGAAGGACTCCCCATGACGCCCTTCAATATGGCGCTGTCGTACCACAAGAAGCAAGCAATCGGCGGCAGTTATCCCGAATTGTATTTCGATTACAGCAAAGCGAAAATCAGCATCGGCCCCCTTGCTTCCGCTGAATCGCTCGCTGCGGAATGGACAGGCGACGGACTTTCTTTTTCGTGGGATGGGTCGTCGGATAACCTGCTTATGAAGGAGCAGAATACGATTATCGTGCTGCATCTGGAAGCAACCAAAGGCTGGGATATCCGGACATCCGGCATCCAGCGGGGGGCAGGGCATTATCTTTTCCCTTTACCATCAAACCTAATCGGGAAAGAAATCCACGCATACGTGGCTTTTAACGAGATATTGAGTGATAGGATGTCCGACAGCCGTTACATACACGTACCAGCAGTCGGTTAAAGCCCTTCTTCCACCAAGTGCTCCACGTACTGGCGTACGGTATCGTTGTTAAAACGACTGGTCACGTCAAATGCAAATGCGTGTGTCAGCAGTACCCTCGCCTGTGCTTCGCTTATACCCCTTGCCCGCAGATAGAACAGTGCTTCATTATCGAACTGGCCGATGGTACAGCCATGGCTGCATTTTACATCGTCTGCAAAGATTTCCAGTTGCGGCTTGGTGTATACGGCCGATTTCTCACCGATAAGCAGGTTGTTGTTCTGCTGGAAGGCATTGGTCTTTTGCGCGTCGAGGCGCACGAATATTTTACCGTTGAAGACGGCCGTGGAAGTATCCTGTGTAATGTTCTTATACCACTCGTAGCTTTCGCAATGGGGTTTCAGGTGGTCCACGATGGTGTGGTTATCTACCAACTGGTCGGATGCCGTAAGGGCGATGCCATACAAATGGCTTTCGACCTCGCTGTCGCCCAGCCGCACGTTGATATTGTTGCGGATAAACGCCGCGCCCGGAAAGGAACAGTTATAGTTGTTATACAGGCTATGTTTTTCCTGGTGTACTTCCGTGTGGTTGATGTAGCTACTTTGTTCTCCGGCGACTTGCAGGTAATAGTGTTGCAACTTTGCGTTCTCACGCACCATGATTTCGGTAACGTGGTTGCTGAGGCTGCGTTCGGATGCATCGTCCGTTACGAAGGATTCGATGATCTCCGCTTCCGCGAAGGCACCCATTACAAATAGGTTGCGGGTTTGGCTAAACAAGGGGTTAGCGGATGCCGCAACATGGATGACATGGATGGGCTTGTCCAGTTGGATGTTCTTGCCCACCTCGATAAATAGGCCAGAGGTGAACGACGCCGTATTCAATGCTACAAACGGGTTATCCGTTTTATCGGCATAGGCTGTAAAATACTTCGCAAAACACAGCCGTTCGAATGCCTCCTCAATGGGCATCACCTGCAGGCCGGGAATCGTTTCTACAGACGACAGCTCGCTGCTGTATTGTCCGTTTACCAATACCACGCGGTAGGCGTCGAGTTCGGGAATACGCGCGTTATCCAACGCGGTGCCCGCCGGGAGTGCCTCTGCTTCCAATGCATATGCCCGGTTAACCAGGGGTTGCACGTGGTTATACTTCCAATCCTCGTCCTTTACGGTGGGGAAACCCGTAGCCTTGAAGCGTTCCAGTGCCTGCTTGCGGATCTCGCCCAGCGATCCGGGGGCTCCCGACGAGAGGCGCTCGCCGGTTGTTTTAATCAATTGGGTATATAAAGAATCACTCGTTTGTGTAATCATGGTATCTGTAGCCACTTCATCCAACATAGCCGCTCCTTTCAAATTCTAAAACCATTGTTTAGGCACCGACCGTTTCCTTGATCCAGTCGTAACCCTTTTCTTCCAATTCCAGCGCGAGTTCCTTGGTGCCCGACCGGACGATACGGCCGTTGTAAAGGACATGCACAAAATCAGGTACGATGTATTCCAGCAACCGCTGGTAGTGGGTAATGACCACAAACGCATTGTCTGCGGTACGCAGTTGGTTTACGCCCCGCGCCACGATACGGAGGGCGTCGATATCCAGTCCCGAATCGGTCTCGTCCAAAATGGCCAATTTAGGTTCCAGCATAGCCAGTTGCAGGATTTCGTTGCGCTTTTTCTCGCCCCCCGAAAACCCTTCGTTCAAAGAGCGGTTAGCCAACTTCGCGTCAAACTCCACCAATTTCTGCTTCTCCTTCACCTTGTTCAGGAACTCCCGGGCCTCTATTGGCGGCAGCCCTTTGTACGCACGTATTTCATTCAGTGCCGTTTTCAAGAAGTTGATATTAGATACGCCGGGTATTTCCACGGGGTATTGGAATGCCAAGAACACCCCTTCCCGAGCGCGGTCCTCCGGCGAGAGGGCCAGCAGGTCCAGGCCGTCTAGCTGCACCTCCCCTTCGGTTACCTCATACGCTTCCCGGCCGGCCAATACGTTTCCGAGCGTACTCTTCCCCGAGCCGTTGGGACCCATGATGGCATGCACCTCACCGGCTTTCACTTCCAGGTCAAGGCCTTTCAATATGGCTTTATCTTCTACTGATGCGTGTAAATTCTTAATACTTAACATGATAATTTCACTACTCTTCTTTCTATAAATAATTAGCCCACACTTCCTTCAAGCGATATGGCCAGTAGCTTCTGTGCCTCTACGGCAAATTCCATGGGCAGCTGGTTCAGCACTTCTTTGGCATATCCATTCACAATCAGCCCAACGGCCTTTTCCGGGTCGATACCGCGCTGTGTAAGGTAGAACAGCTGATCCTCTCCAATCTTGGATGTTGTTGCTTCATGTTCCAGCGTGGCCGTCTTATTCCGGTTCTCGATATAAGGGAAGGTATGCGCCCCACAGCGGTCGCCGATCAATAACGAATCACATTGGGTGAAGTTACGCGAATTATCCGCCCCGGGGCCGATTTTCACCAGGCCCCGGTAACTATTGTGGCTCACGCCGGCCGAGATGCCCTTTGATATGATTTTGCTTCGCGTGTTCTTGCCCAGGTGGATCATCTTCGTACCTGTATCGGCTATCTGCTTGTTGCGCGTAAGGGCGACCGAATAAAACTCGCCCACCGAATGGTCACCCTTCAGGATCACTCCCGGATACTTCCATGTGATGGCCGACCCGGTCTCCACCTGGGTCCAGGAAATCTTGGCGTGATCACCTTTGCAAATACCCCGCTTGGTGACAAAATTGTAGATGCCGCCCTTACCGTCCTTATCACCGGGATACCAGTTCTGCACCGTCGAATACTTGATCTCCGCATCCTTCAGTGCTACCAGCTCAACAACCGCGGCGTGCATCTGGTTCTCGTCGCGCATCGGGGCGGTACACCCTTCGAGGTAACTTACATAAGCTCCTTCATCGGCGATAATCAGCGTGCGCTCAAATTGCCCGGTGTTTTCCGCATTGATGCGGAAATAGGTAGAAAGCTCCATGGGGCAGCGTACCCCTTTGGGGATGTACACGAAGGAACCGTCGGAAAATACCGCCGAGTTGAGTGCCGCATACACATTATCCGTTTGCGGCACCACTGTACCGAGGTATTGTTTCACCAGCTCGGGGTGCTCTTGTACTGCTTCACCGAAGGAAGAGAAAATAATACCTTGTTCTTTCAATTTCTCGCGGAACGTGGTTTTGACCGATACGCTATCAAAAACCGCATCTACGGCCACAACCCCCGCGAGTACTTTTTGCTCGTCGAGCGGTATGCCCAGTTTCGCGAAGGTAGAGAGCAACTCGGGGTCTACTTCGTCCAAGCTATTCAGCTTGGGCTTTGCCTTGGGCGCCGCATAGTAAGAGATCTCCTGGAAATCTACGTCAGGATTATCGAAATTCTGCCAAGTGGGCATATCCATTTGGAGAAAGTGTTTCAGTGCTTTCAACCGCCACTCCAACAACCATTCGGGCTCATTCTTCTTGGCAGAAATCAACCGCACGGTATCTTCGTTAAGCCCTTTGGGGGCGATATCCATTTCGATATCCGTGGTAAATCCGTATTTATATTCCTCGAGCGCAAGCTCTTTCAATAATTCATCGTCTTTTGTACTCATAGCATTCCTCCGCAACGTCAATAAGCCGCTAAGCGTCCCGCCCAGCTTTTCGAGATGCAAAGTTACGATTAAACTGCCAATAAACCTCGTCTATCGGCCGCTCATTTCGGGGAATGCACCCGCTTTCCATATTTTTACAAATCAGTGATAATGAATGGGATTCGTTTTAGAGACATCCTTACCCAAATCCCCAAACAAACAATATGAAGAATAAACCGTATTATTGCCAAATATAATTTGGCAAACAGGCTATAGAAGAAGAGTTCATGTTCAAATCACTGAGATATGGCGTTCCAACCCGATAAAACCGACTTTAAAATCCTGAAACTCCTTCAGGAAAACGGCCGAATCACCAACTTGCAGCTGGCGTCCAGCATCGGCCTTTCGCCCGCCCCCACTTTGGAACGTGTGCGCAAGCTTGAAAATTCAGGCTACATCAAGAGTTACCATGCTTTTGTCGATGAGGAAAAGCTGGGTCTGGGCATCAAATCCTTTATCCAGATATCGCTCGACTTCCACACACATAATGCCATTCCGGAATTCGTCGAGGCCGTTAAAAACATCAAGGAAGTGACCGAGTGCCACCACGTGACGGGCCAGTGCGATTTCATGTTAAAAGTTTACGTGAAAGATATCAAGGCCTATGAAGCGGTTATCATGGAAAAAATCAGCAAAATCCCCTTTGTCAAGACGTTCCAGACCATGATGATCATGTCTACGAGCAAAAAAGAGCCCATCGTCCCGATGGAATACTGATACTAGACCTGCCAGTCGATCGGCTGAAGGCCCTGTTGCACCAAAAAGGCATTCGCCTTGGAAAAGTGTTTGCACCCGAAGAAACCATGGTGGGCCGAAAATGGGGATGGGTGTGCCGCGGTAAGGATATGGTGCCTACGGTGATCGATAAGTGCCGCTTTATTTTTAGCATACCTGCCCCATAGCAGGAACACGATTCCCTGCCTGAGGGCCGATAATTCCGCAATTGCCTTATCCGTAAAGGCTTCCCACCCCTTACCTTGGTGCGAACCTGCGGTGTGGGCCCTAACCGTCAGCGTGGCATTGAGCAATAGTACCCCCCGGTTGGCCCACGCGGTAAGGTCACCGTGTTTCGGGATTTGGAACCCGGGGATGTCCGTGGCCAATTCCTGGTACATATTACGTAATGAGGGTGGTATACCCACGCCCGGGGGAACGGAAAAAGACAGGCCGTGGGCCTGTCCCACATTGTGGTAGGGATCTTGCCCCAATATCACCACCTTTACATCGTCGAACGGCGTGTGGTTAAATGCGTTGAAGATGAGGTTACCGGGCGGATAAACGGCATGGTTGCGTTTTTCCAGCACCAGAAATTGTTTGAGCTCCTGCATGTAGGGTTTCTCGAATTCGGGCCCCAGTACTGCTTTCCAACCCGGTTCCAATTGTACACTCATACCAGCAAAAATACACTTTATTGTAAAATGTAACGACAGCCAGTTGGTAAAGCGCTGAAATAAACGGATATTTGTAGGGTTTTTAAGAAAAGTTACATCAAGTAATAATAGCGACACATGTCTAACCTCGTTCGGATTATCCTATCTACCCTTTTGTTGGTGGCTACCGTAGCCCTGTTTGTCTATGGAGAATGGGGATGGGGTATCGTCGGCATCCTCATCACCATCGTGGCATTTGTAACGGTCTTTTTCAATGAGAACATGCTCATCGCCCAATTTTACCTCCGCAAGGAGAACATGGCGAAAGCCGCCGGATGGTTGGGACGTATCAAAAACTACGAAAAACAGCTCATCCGCGCTCAGCATGGCTATTACCACCTGTTGTTGGGATTGATGGAATCGCAGAAGTCGCCCATGCAGTCGGAAAAGTTTTTCAAGAAAGCGTTGTCATTGGGGTTGCACATGGGGCATAATGTGGCCCTTGCGAAACTAAGCTTGGCAGGCATTGCCATGGCCAAACGCAACAAACGGGAAGCAACCAAATACCTCCAGGAAGCAAAAAGAGCCGACAAGAACAAGCTCCTTGCCGATCAGATCAAAATGATGAAAGACCAGATGGGCATGATGGACCGGCAACAACAGATCCGATACCGCTAGCTATTCTACTACAGCGGCCGGGAGGTAGGCTTCCAAGAACCGTCCCTCGTCTTCACTGTCCTCAAAAACCACTTTCACGACCTGTATCGCGGTGGCTTTGGCCGAGATGCCTTGCGCCGTGATCGTCAGTACGACAGGGGTATCCGGTTGTAGGAGATAATGCAGGTAATTCCGGCGGTCTTCAAATCGCATCAATACACGGCCCATCGTAAGGGTCGAAAAATAATAGGCGTTCCGTTGGTCGTCCACGAGTTGTGTGCCATACACATTCACCTTCAGTTCGCGCGATCGCTCCGACAGGTTGGTCAGCGTTAAGGTCGCCGTGGCGGTATTCGTGGCCGTGTCTATCGTATAGGCGGTAGCTTCAAACCGGATGCCATCCATGACCAATCCAATGGAATCTTGCGAGACATGGGTATCGCCTTGTTGCGCGAAAAGTACCGCGGGCACCGAAAGCAGTGCCAAGGCAACCAGCAAACTTATCTTTCTCATCCTCTTAACCGATCTGCCGATTTGACCAATTTTTCATCCTTCCGAATAGCTGCCATGGCCATGCCGAGGAAGACAATGCTGATGGGTAGCAAGAAAAATCCGACACCGATGTTCCGTGCGGAAATAAATTGCCGGGCCTCGGCCAATGCACCGCTGGCCGAAATATATAGCCAAGCACCGAACAGCAACAGCACGACGATTTCCAATACAATCAATCGAATCTGTTGTTTGCGTTCACGGAATTTAAAAATGATATACAGGGGGAACAGCCCCAACAACACCGTTGCAACGGTTTGGCCGATAAAAAACTCAGCACGCACCGCCTGGCCTTCCACGCCGTGATAGATACCGGTTACCTTCAGTGCTTTACCCATCCCCCCCAAATCGGCATATTGCAGGTAAGGAAATAGGAACAGGGCAAAAATAGTGGCCGAAGCCAAGAACAACCACACACTCTGGATACGTTGAATCATATGACCAATCACTAAATACAACGCAAACTTAGGGATTGTTGCCTTTAAAAACAAGCCCATCCGATGCCTGCTGCCGTTCGTGAAAATTCGTATTTTTACCACATGATAGAACACCAGCTCCTGCTCATACTCGCCCTATTCTTCGCCATGGCCCTGCTTTACCTGTTGAGCCAGCGCATCCCCATTTCGTATCCGATTTTCCTGGTCATCGGCGGGCTGGGCATCAGTTTCATCCCCGGCATCCCGAGTATAACGGTCGAGCCGGATTTGATATTCCTCATTTTCCTGCCACCGCTGCTTTTTGAAGCGGCGTGGTACACTTCATGGAATAGCTTTTGGCGGTGGCGGCGTTCGGTTCTACTGATGGGCTTCGGGCTGGTGTTTTTCACGTCATTGGCTATCGCTTATTTCTCGGTGAACATCATCCCCGGTTTTACACTGGCACTGGGCTTCCTGCTCGGCGGCATCATCTCGCCGCCCGATGCGGTGGCCGCCACTTCGGTACTCAAAGGCCTGAACATGCCACGACGGGGGCTTACGATTTTAGAGGGCGAAAGCCTGGTAAACGACGCGGCTTCCCTTACGGTATTCCGGTTCGCGCTGGCTGCCGTGGTAACGGGGCAGTTTGTCATGCAAGAGGCAGCCACCGAATTCGTGGTCCTCGCGGTGATGGGCATTTTCGTAGGGTTGGTGATTGCCCACATCCTCTATCTCGTCCTCCGCTATTGGGCGAAATCATCGAGCATCACCACACCGATTACGCTTATTGCCCCCTATCTGATGTACATTGTGGCGGAAGAGTTGGAGTGGTCGGGTGTATTGGCAGTCGTGAGCGGAGGGCTGTTCCTTTCGTTCCGTTCCAAAGATTATCTCAATTACCACACCCGCATGCAAGCCAAAGAGGTCTGGGAAACGGTGGGTTTTCTGCTGAATGGCTTCGTGTTCATCCTCATCGGTTTGGAACTACCCGTCATCGTGTCGGCGTTGGGTGATTATTCCAGGCAGGAGGCCATCCAGTATGCTTTGTTGATATCGGCCATGGTGATCCTTATCCGGATTGTATTGGTTTACGCAACGGCGTTCATACCCCGTTGGCTTAGCCCCAATATACGGCAGCGCGAGCGAAGCCCCGGATTGAAACTACCGTTCATCGTTGGATGGGCGGGTATGCGTGGTGTCGTATCATTGGCATCCGCACTCGCTATTCCACTCGTCATCAATGGGCAACCTTTTCCCCATCGGAACCTGATCCTATTCATCACCTTTGTGGTGATTCTGGTAACCTTGGTCTTCCAAGGGCTTACATTACCGCTATTTATCCGCTGGCTCAAGGTACAAGAGATCGACGAGGTGGTGCCGATCGAGGACCAAATGGAATCCATCCGATTACAGTTGGCCAAAAAAGCGGTATCCCATCTCAATGCGCATTACGCCAACGAAATGAACCAACACGAAACGATTGCCCGAATCCGCGAACAGTTCGTCCGTAGCATACAGGCCACCGAATTGGCATTGAACGAAGACGTGAAGAAAGAGGAACTCGCTTCGGTACGGCGGCTGCAAAAGAAAATAGCATTGGAACTGCTCGAACTACGCCGCGCCGAGTTGCACCGGATCGGCGAAGAAAAACGGTACGACGATGAGGTTATCCGCGACCTGGAGAACAACCTCGACTTGGAGGAAGCGCGCCTCAACAAGCGTTGATTCCCTTTTTGTTCGGATTAACCGTGGATCATACCGCCCTTAGCAAAACATTTTAAAACAAAACCCATTCTACCACTGTATACTATCATACCCAGCATACGTTGAAACAAACACATACTTAACTCCCAAATCATAGATTGGGCATAAATCAAACGAGTATGATGGTGACTGTTTGCAGGCGAATGCTATTCTGTGTGAGTTGCAGTACGCTGTTTTTCAGTAGCCCTTGCCTGGGCTATTCCCTTATCTTTTCGGCCCCCGGCCAAGTATCGCTTCAACAAGACACCGTCTCCCCCGATACCATCGTAAAGGATACCGCGGGACAAGACGCCACCCGACAGGACACGGTGGGACGGGTGATCAAGGGAGTGGTGGAGGACATTGCGAAGAGGCCGTTGGCAGGCGTGACCGTCCGTATCAAGAACACTGCTATCAAAACGCAGACGGATGAGCAGGGCGCCTACGTAATCAAATCGCAAGCCGACACCACGGCGATGCTCCTTTTCTCGATGATGGGTTTCGAGCCCTTTGAAATACCCATGAGCATTGCCGACGGCCAGACCGTCACATTGCAACCGCAGGATGCCGATGCCAACGTATTGGAAGAGGTGGTGGTTATCGGCTATGGCACGGTGCGAAAGAAGAACCTCACCGGATCGGTGAGCTCGCTCCGCGGCGATGCTTTCCAGCAGCATGCCATCACCAACACGGAAGACGGCATAGCCGGTAAAATAGCCGGTGTACGGGTGAGCCAGGGCAGTGGTGCTCCCGGCAAACCGGCAAACATCAAGATCAGGGGGCTAAACTCCGTTACGGCCTCCAGCAATCCGCTTTATGTGATCGACGGGATTCCACAGGACCACATGCGGAACGTAAACCCGCGGGATGTTGCGTCCATCGAAGTGCTGAAAGATGCTTCTTCCAGCGCCATATATGGTGCTCGGGGTGGGAATGGCGTGATTGTGATTACCACCAAATCGGGCATGGAGGGAGACACAAAGATTGACTTCAACAGCTATGTCGGGTTTCAGGAGGTGGATCGCTTTTTACCCATGATGAACACGCAGGAATACACCGCTTATATCCGGTACTTGCGTGATTCCAGGTTCCAGCAAACCGGTGGTGATCCGGCCGCGCCGGTGTCTGCCCGCCCGGCCGAATACCAGTATCCGGATAACTACCTTCATCCATCCGAGTTGCCCAATAATAATTGGCAGGATGTGGTGTACCGGCGGGCCCCGATGCAGAATTATGCACTGGATGTATCCGGGGGTGGCAAAATCGGCACTTTCCGGGTGTCGGGTTCGTATCTCAGGCAGGACGGGGTGATGCACCATACGAGGTTCGAACGGTATAACTTTCGCGCCAATACCTTGTTCAACATTGGTGAGCAGATCAGGCTGGGCGCCAACGTGGCCACGTCTTTCAACCTGATCGACGACCCCGAAACCGATGGCAAGGAAAGCAACGCGCACTATGCGCTGGCCATGCCACCGGTCGTCGGCATCGACCAGAACACGGAAGAGGCTGGCTATTCCCCCGCACAGACTTATGTAAATCCGCTGGCCCGGCTCCGCGAGATGACCGCCCGCGCCAAGGCCAATGAACTCCAAATAAATACCTTTGCCGACTACAACCCGGTGGAAGGGCTTACCCTGCGCACCCAACTCGGCTATATCGGTTCGCATGCGGCCTACAATGAATTTACGCCGGCAAATGTAAACAAGGGCGCGCAAGCCCAGGGCTATGCCTCCAGTACGGACAACTATGTGTTCAGCATCCAGAACACGGCTACGTACCGGCCCGACTGGGGTGAAGACCACGTGCTGGAACTCCTCCTGGGGCAAAGCTATGAGCACGCACGCCAAGATTTACTGGCTGCCGCAGGCGACGGCTACGCCAACGACCTGATTCCGACGTTAAACGTAGCCAACAACCCGACACTGGCCAGTACTTCCATCAGCGAGAGTGCCACTACCTCGTTTTTCGGACGTGCCCAGTATTTCTTCCGCGACCGGTACCTGGTTTCCGTCAGTGCACGCTACGACGGGTCGTCGCGATTCGGACCCAACAGCAAATGGGGGTTGTTTCCGGCGGCATCCATTGGGTGGAAAATCAATGAAGAAGCTTTTCTCCAAGACGTGGAATGGCTTTCGCTGCTGAAAATAAGGGCATCGGTGGGCAAGGCCGGCAATGACCGGATCGGCAACTATGAGCATATTTCACTGCTGGGAAGGCAGGATTACAACCTCAACGGAAAGCTCGTAACCGGTTTGGTGCCCGATAATATCGCCAATGAAAACCTGAGCTGGGAAACCACCCTATCGCGGGATGTTGGACTGGATATCTGGTTGCTCGACGACCGCATACAGGTGACTGCGGACGCGTATTTCAACCGGACGAGCGACCTGCTGCTCAATGTGCCGATTTCGCGCATAAGCGGTTTCTCCGCAATACGGCAGAATATCGGCGTGGTGGAAAACAGGGGTATCGAATTGCAGGTTACGTCGCAACATATAAAAACGGACGATTTCACCTGGACCACGACCATCAACTTTTCCAGAAATAGGAACGACGTACGCTCGCTGACGCCGGGAATCGACCGACTGATCATGTTGACCACCCTCAACGACTTCAATGCCTATACCACAGCGGTAGGGCACCCCTTGGGTAGCTTCTACATGTATAAGACCGATGGGGTGCTGTTGCCCGCAGACTTCGACGAAACCGGCGCACCGCGGGTGCCCATCATCAACGGGCAGCTGGAAGGGAACCTCAAGGTCGTGGACATCAACGGCGATGGACAGATCAATGAGCTGGACCATACGATCGTCGGGAATCCACAGCCCGATTTCTTGTGGGGGCTATCCAATACCATCACTTTCAAAGGGTTGGACCTCAGTTTCGACATCCAGGGCCAACGGGGTGGCGATGTGTTTTATCTCGGCAGGCGCGGATTCAACAATGGCCTCGGCGAGGGAACGAACCAGTACCGCGACTGGCTGCATGCCTACAAACCTGAACGGTTCCGTGCGAACATTCCGACAGGGATCAACATGGCGTGGGACGGTGAAACCCCCAGCGTGGTAGGCGTTAACCCGGCGTATAACGATACGTGGATATACGATGCAACGTTTGTACGGATACGGAACATCACCCTGGGTTACCATTTTACATATGCTCTGTTGAAAAAATGGAATGTGCGCGATATCCGGCTATTCGTGATGGCCGACAATCTCCACACGTTCACGAAATATCCCGGTGCCAACCCGGAAGTCAACAATGCGGGTGGATCCGGGGCGGGCGAAAACACCCGGCCCGCAACCGATTACGGCGGGTATCCGCTATCCAAGCGGTTTTCCCTGGGCATAAACGTTTCCTTTTAGCATAACAACACCGGTCATGGAAAAATCCTCAACGATGCAATCGACTAATCGGCTAGCGGTACTGATAACGGCAGCAGTGATCTTAGCCAGCGGGTGTACCAAAGAGCTGGAACTCACCCCACAGTCTACCTACAATACGGAAGATTTCTATCAAACAGCAAGCGATTTCCGGCAAGCGCTATTCGGTGCCTATGGGGGGTTGCGTTCGGTGCATGGATTCGATTATCCGATGATGATGGAAAGCCTCAGTGACAATGTAAACACGTTGCAGAACACCACGAACAATCCCCTTGCCCGCTTTGGCTTCACGGCCGGGGATGACCGTATCTTCGGTGTATGGGCCGCCTATTGGACCGTCATCAACCGGACCAACAATATATTGGACCAGATCGATGGCGGTGATTTCCAAAATGAGCTGGTTCGGACCATCATGCGCGGGGAAACACGCTTTATCAGGGGTTACTGCTATTTCCAGCTGGGCTGGATCTTTGGCGGTATGCCGATCATCGACCGGCGCATGAGTGCCGAGGAGACCACTACCGTACCGCGGGCAACGCAAGCGGAAACCTTCGCGTTTGCTGTTGCCGACCTAATGGCCGCTGCCGAAGTGCTCCCCGACCACCAGGGCGGTGATAACCTGGGGCGGGTTACCAAGTTCGCGGCAAAGGCCATACTGGCCCGCCTTTATTTATACATGCAAGATTATGAATCTGCCAAACCACTGCTCGAGGAAATCCTGGCGTATGATGGCCTCCGGCCATACGATACTTTTGGTGATTGCTTCCTCAATACCCGCGACAACGGGTCGGAGCACGTATTCCAGATCCAGTATACATCCGGAATGAATAGCCAGGGTAATCCATTGGTGTACTCACTTGTGCCCGAAAACCTACGCTCCGAATTGTTTCCCCAAGGTGGGCGGTCCACGTGGATTGCTGTTTCGAATGATTTGTATAACGCTTACGACACGGCAGACGTGCGGCGCGACTTCACCATCCAAAAAGGGTACACCGGCAGCAACGAGGTGGTGGACAGCCTCACCTTACTGTACGTCAAGTATGCGCATGGCACGGTGCCGCCCAACAAGGAAGACAATGATGTCAATCTCTCCATCGTCCGCATTACCGACGTGCGGTTGATGTATGCCGAGGTGTTGAATGAATTGGGGTATGTAGCCGATGGTGAGGCGTTCGCGCTACTCAACACCGTGCGTTCGCGCGCAGGATTAGGCAGCCTTTCGTCATCGGACGCCCCCGACCAGGGAACGTTCCGTGAAGCCTTGTTCAGGGAAAGGCGGCTGGAATTGGCCGGCGAAGCATTGCGCTGGTACGATATCGTACGCCAAGGTCCGGAAAAGGCTACGGAAATTATGGGTGCGTTTCTGGCAAGGCCCGAGGAAGGTGGTGGGCAGATTACCTTCGAACCCCACTACCTGCTCCTGCCCATCCCGGCAAGTGAGTTGAGGACCAACCCCATATTAACACAAAACCCCGGTTATTAGCCGGGGTTCGATATCGGTTATTGGAATTTCTTCGCGTTTACCTTCCGCTCGTTTTCCGTGAGGTAAATCTTGCGGAGACGGATGCTCTTCGGGGTCACCTCGATGTATTCGTCTGCCTGGATATACTCCATCGACTCTTCGAGCGAAAACTTGATGGCTGGGGCAATACGCACATTGTCATCACTGCCCGATGCCCGCATGTTGGTCAGCTGCTTCCCTTTCACGAGGTTGACAACCAAGTCGTTGTCGCGGATATGCTCACCCACAATCTGCCCTTCGTAGACATCTACACCGGGGTCCACGAAGAACCGCCCCCGATCCTGTAGCTTATCTATGGAATAGGCCGTCGTCTGCCCCTTTTCCATCGACACCAACACGCCTGCCAATCGTCCGGGAATGGTCCCTTTCCAAGGTTCGTATGCTTTGAAACGGTGGGCCATCACGGCCTCACCAGCCGTAGCGGTAAGCACATTGTTGCGCAAGCCTATAATGCCGCGCGCCGGAATGTCGAACTCAAGGTGCTGCATATCGCCTTTGGTTTCCATGACCAGCAGTTCGCCTTTGCGCTGGGTCACGAGCTCAATCACCTTGCCCGATACTTCGGCAGGTACATCGACCACGAGCGACTCAATAGGTTCACACTTCACGCCATCGATTTCCTTGACAATGACTTGTGGCTGGCCAACTTGTAGCTCATAACCCTCACGGCGCATGGTTTCAATCAGCACGGACAAGTGAAGGATACCCCGGCCATACACCAAATACGAATCCGGCGAATTGGTCTGGACGACCTTAAGGGCAAGGTTTTTCTCCGTTTCTTTATATAACCGTTCCTGGAGGTGGCGCGATGTGACAAATTTACCTTCCTTGCCGAAAAACGGCGAGTTATTGATGGTAAAGAGCATGTTCATCGTCGGCTCATCGATGTGGATGACCTCCAACTGCTCGGGATTCTCGAAATCGGCTATGGTGTCGCCGATGTCGAACCCTTCGATGCCGACTACGGCACAGATATCGCCGGCCTTTACTTCCTGAACCTTCACGCGGCCGAGGCCCTCGAAGGTATGCAGTTCCTTTACACGCGATTTCACGATCTTGCCGTCGCGCTTCACAAGAGAAACCGGTTGGTTTTCGCGGATGGTACCACGGGCTACGCGCCCAATGGCAATCCGGCCCACGAAAGAAGAATAGTCTAGTGATGTTACCTGCATCTGTAACGTCCCTTCCTGATAGGGCGCGGCAGGGATATGTTCCAATATCGCTTCCAGCAACGGCGTAAAATCGTCGGCCGGCTGTTTCCAGTCGGTCGCCATCCACCCTTGCTTGGAGGAGCCGTACAATACCGGAAAATCGAGTTGTTCCTCGGTAGCGTCCAAGTTGAAGAATAATTCGAATACCGCTTCATATACTTCGTCGGGGCGGCAGTTTTCCTTATCGACCTTATTGACCACCACAATGGGCTTGAGGCCCAGTGCGAGTGCTTTCTGGGTGACGAAGCGGGTTTGCGGCATGGGGCCCTCGAATGCATCGACCAACAGGATGACACCGTCGGCCATTTTCAATACGCGCTCCACCTCACCGCCGAAGTCGGCGTGGCCCGGCGTATCGATGATATTTATCTTGACGTCTTTGTATTTTACGGCCACGTTTTTGGAAACGATGGTAATGCCGCGTTCACGTTCGAGGTCGTTGTTGTCTAGTATGAGTTCGCCGGCTTGTTCGTTCTCCCGGAAAAGGTTGGTAAAATGGAGGATTTTATCCACCAAGGTCGTCTTACCATGGTCGACGTGGGCGATAATGGCAATATTTCTGATTTTCTGCATCCCGTACGGGTATTTTAAAATTGAGGGTGCAAAGGTATGGAAAATCTACGGAAATCTACGGACTTTCTTATTTTTTGTCGATTACCCCCAGTTCCTTACCCACTTTGGTGAATGCCGCAATGGCACGATCCAAGTGGTGCTGCTCATGGGCTGCCGAGAGTTGTACGCGTATGCGGGCCTTCCCTTTCGGCACGACAGGGTAATAAAAGCCGATGACATAGATCCCTTCGGCCAGCATCCGGAAGGCAAATTCCTGCGCCAGCGGCGCATCATAAAGCATCACGGGCACAATGGGGTGTACACCCGGTTTGATGTCGAAACCGGCCCCCGTCATCTTTTCGCGGAAATATTTCGTGTTGTGTTCCAGCTTGTCGCGCAATGCGGTCGTTTCGCTGAGCATATCGAGTACGGCGATGGATGCGCCCGCGATCGCGGGTGCCAGGGTGTTCGAAAACAGGTAGGGCCGTGAGCGCTGCCGCAGCATGTCCACGACTTCCTTCCTTCCAGCGGTGAAGCCGCCGGAAGCGCCACCGAGGGCCTTACCGAGCGTGCCCGTGATGATGTCCACGCGATCCATCACACCGTGCAGTTCGTGCGTACCACGGCCCGTCTTGCCGATGAATCCGGTGCAATGCGATTCGTCGATCATCACCAGCGCCTCGTACTGGTCCGCCAAATCGCAAATCTTATCCAACGGTGCCACGCTGCCATCCATCGAGAATGCGCCATCGGTCACGATGATCCGGTGGCGGGTATCTTTCGCGGCTTTAAGCTGTGCTTCCAAATCGGCCATGTCGCAGTTCTTGTAGCGGAACCGTTGGGCTTTACACAGCCGTACGCCATCGATGATCGACGCATGGTTGAGCTCATCGGAGATGATGGCGTCTTCGGCACCGAGCAACGGCTCGAACACCCCGCCATTGGCATCGAATGCCGCGGCATAAAGAATGGCATCTTCCGTGCCCAGGAATTCGGAAATTTTGGCCTCCAATACCTTGTGGATATCCTGCGTGCCGCAGATGAAGCGCACCGACGACATCCCATAGCCGTGGCTATCGATGGTTCGTTTGGCGGCCGCGATGACCTTCGGGTGGGACGAAAGCCCCAAATAGTTATTCGCGCAGAAGTTGATTACTTCGTCGCCACTTTCGATGCGGATATCGGCACCTTGGGGGGTTACAATTACGCGCTCCTCTTTATATAGGCCAGCATCTTTGATGGCTTGGAGTTCTTGCTGCAATGCAGGTTGGAGGGTTTTATACATAAAAAAGGTATTCGTTCGTGTGCTGGGTCAAAAGTCGAAAATTAAATCGCTAATTCAAAATCGCCAGCAATACCTATCTTTGCGGCATGGCAAGGGAAATCTACGAAACCAAGCGGAAGGCATTAAAAATCAATCTCAATGATAAGATATACGGCACGTTTGCCGAAATCGGGGCCGGCCAGGAGGTAGCACGGAATTTTTTCAATGCCGGCGCGGCATCGGGCACCATTGCCAAAACGATATCGGCCTATGATATGGCTTTCAGCGATGCGATCTACGGCGCGGAAGACTCCGGGCGATATGTAAGCCGCTCGCGCCTGCGGAAAATGCTGGAGCATGAGTACGAGCTGCTCACCGAGCGGTTGGTAGGTGAGAAATACCATCAAAAACGCCTATTTGCTTTTGCCAATACCGTATCGGCACTCAATTTCAACAAAACGAACGAGCCCCACGGCTGGATCGGTCTCCGTTTCCAGCATGAGGTGGGTGGCGCACCCAATGATATCATCTTCCATGTGCGGCTGTTGGATAGTGACAACCTGCTGCAACAGAAAGTATTGGGCATATTGGGTGTCAGCCTCGTTTTCGCAGCATATTATTATACCCGCGACGTACAGACGATGATCGAGTCGTTGGCGGACAACCTTTCTCCGGGATCGGTGGAAATAGACCTGGTGAAAGTAAACGGACCGGTTTTCGAAGGCGTGAACGAGCGGCTCATCAACCTGTACCTGATCGCGAAAGGGTTTTCCAAAGCGGCTATTTTCAATCCCGAAGGTTTAGCGTACCAAAGCAAGGATTTCCTTTACAAAAAGGACATCATGATTTTACGTACCAAATACCGGCAGCGGTCCAACCCCAACTTTGACCTGTTCAATCTGGGGATAGCCCAGTTCAAACGCAACCTGGGTATCAAGGACGATAACCTCGTGGTCATGATCGAGGTACTGATGACCAATGTACTCGACCGCGCGCCCCAATTCACTCCGGAAGATCTACAGTATTTTGCCGGACGGGCAGAATACCTATGCAGTACCGGCAACCACATCCTGGTGTCTAACTTCACGCGCAACCATTACCTTGCGGAGTACCTGGCACAGTTCAAGCCGCGCAACGTCGGTATTTCCACCAACATATCGAACCTGCGTAATATTTTCAACTCCAAACAATATACGAAGGGCAATTATACGGATGAGCTCCTATCTTACGTCAGCGGGTTGTTTAGCAAGAATGTCAAACTATACGCGTACCCCTACCTTCAGAAACAGCAGAACCAAATCATCACTACGTCAAATATGCCCGTGTCGCCCGAAGCACGTCCGTTATTTGAGTTTCTGGTAAAAAACAACTATATTATCGACATCGAAGACTACGACGAACGGCACGTGAAGACCGTGTGATTTGAGGAATGGAAGAACGGGTTATATTGGTGGATAGCCAGGACAGCGAGACAGGCGCGATGGAAAAGCTAGCGGCCCACCGTGAGGGGCTGTTGCACCGTGCCATCAGCGTTTTTATCTTTGATGGGCAAGGGCGCCTACTACTCCATCAGCGGGCCACGCATAAATACCACAGTGCAAACTTATGGACCAATACCTGCTGCAGCCATCCCCGACCGGGCGAAAACGCAAGCGATGCGGCCCACCGTCGGCTGCGCGAGGAGATGGGCATGGAAGCCGATCTTTCCTTCGCCTTTACGTTTCAATACCGGGCGGTGTTTGACAATGGCCTGACGGAACACGAATTAGACCATGTTTTTGTCGGACGCAGCAACGACTTACCTTCCCCCAATCCGGCCGAAGTAGCCAACTACCGCTGGTTGAGCCAACCGGATATCGAACACGATATCCGCCTCCACCCCGAAACCTATACCGAATGGTTTAAGTTGATTTACCAACAGGCGTTTGCGAGTTGGTCAATTCAGCCGCTTCATTAACTGTTCTTCCACGGCCTTATACACCTGTAGGGGTTTCTGTACCCGCCAGTTCAGATCGTCGAGGGCACCGCCGAAGTTGATGAAATAATCGATGTTGCTCGACTTAAACTCTTCGACCACATGGTCGCGGAAATTGACACCTGCAATCCATCCATCTTCGATGTCCTGGAACCATTCTTCGTAATAACAATCATCCGAGGCGTGGAAATTCAATACGTTTTCACCGATGACAATAAACTTATGGATACCGGCATCCACCATGATGTCGATCACCTCCCGTTTGAGCAGCATGATGTCGTTATAAATGGCGTCATTCCATTCGCCGATCAGCTCGATGATGGCATAATTCCGGGAATAGTCGGCAAACAGCACCTTGAGATACAAGGTGCTGGAGCCGAAACTATCCCATTGAGGGTGCAACAGGAAGTTATAAACCTGCTTATCAAATTCGAACTCACTGTATTCCACGCCGTAAAACGGGGACTGCTCATCTTCCGAAGCGATGTAATCGTCCCTCCAGCGGTAATATGGCTCTATCTCGTGCATCGCTTTCGCTAATTTTCCCAAAAGTCGGAATATTACATGACAACTTTATACTTGGTCACCCAAAACGAGGTGGAAATATTGTAAATTTTACGTGCTGGGCGTGAAAAATGCAGAAAACTGTTTAATTTAGCATCTGTTATCTTAGGATATGCGCAAGGGTACAAAAAGGAATCTGTTGGTGGCAGCCACATATGGCGCCGTCCTGTTTTTGGGATTGTTGCTCGGGCAAAATTTTGCCGATGAAAACTCCCTCACAGGCCGAAACACGTTGCTGCCCTTGAGCATTATTGATCATTCGGGCAAGTTACAGCGCCTGATCGATCTGATTGCCGACAATTATGTGGATAGCATTGGCATCGATGATTTGCAGGACCTGGCCATCGACGAGATCGTGGCGCAGTTGGATCCACATTCCGAATATCTTCGCCCGAACCAAGCCCTCCGGCAGCATGAAACGTTAGAGGGTAGCTTTGAGGGCATCGGTATCGAATACTATATCCTGAACGACACACTGATGACCGTGGGGCTTATCCCTGGCGGCCCCGCCCAACAGGCTGGCATGCGGGTAGGAGATAAACTGCTGGCCATCAATGGCGATACCATCGCAGGAAGCCCACTCTCGAAAAAAATGCTGGAAAAGAAAATCCGTGGCCGCCGCGGCACCGCTATCGAGATTGCCATACACCGCAATGGCGTTGACCTGCCATTGCCATTGAAGGTCATGCGCGACCGCGTGGAAATGAGCAGCATCGACGCAGCCTACCTCGTGGATAGCGTTACGGCCTACATCAAGATCAGCCGGTTCGGCGCCCGTACGGCCGAAGATTTCGAGCGATCGCTGCGGCACCTCAAAAAACGGGGTGCGCAACAACTCATATTGGACCTGCGTGAAAATGGTGGGGGCTACTTCAACGCGGCGACGGCCTTGGCCAGTCACTTTTTCGAGGACAAACAGCTGATTGTTTATACCGAAGGGGCGCATGAGCCACGCGTCGATTATTATTCGAGCGCCGACGGCCTATTCGGCGACGGTGAGTTAGCGGTACTGATTGATGAAAATTCAGCTTCCGCAAGTGAAATTGTCGCGGGTGCCATCCAAGACCTCGACCGCGGCGTTATCGTGGGCCGACGGTCATATGGCAAGGCCCTGGTACAGGAGCAGTTTGGGTTTGGCGATGGTTCGGCGTTAAACCTCACTGTCGCGCGGTACTACACCCCGTCGGGACGATGCATCCAAAAGTCGTACGACGTCCGACCGGATAGCCTCCGCCATACCGCCCAGCTTCCCTTGTTGGGCCATTCCGATACCACGGCTTACACCACCACGTCGGGCAAGCGCGTATATGGTGGTGGGGGGATATCACCCGATGTGGTGGTGCCGGCAGACAGCAACCGCGCCAGCCTATTGTACCGTAAGATAAGACAGGCCAACTTCATCGAAACATACGTATATGGCCGGCTGACAAAATCGGTGCCCACCTATTCTGTTGAAAATTACCTCAAAGGCTATTTCCTACCCGAGGCCGAATACAAGGGTTTTTTGCAGTACATCCGTGAGCGCGGCATGGAATACAGCGCAAGTGAAGCCAACACCGTGAAATCGATGGTGCGCTCGGACATCGAAGCCCTCTTGGGGCGCTATTATTTCGGTAGTGAAGCCTTCTTCAAGGTGAAGAACCGCTCCGATGAGGTGCTTGCCCAAGCACTGGTTGCGCTGCATGGCGAGTGACCCCAGCCGTAAATTACTTCACGATCTGGCCGTCGAGCAATTCAACGATGCGGTTGCCGTATTCCGCATTCTTCTCCGAATGCGTTACTTGCACAATGGTGACACCATCTTCTTCGTTGAGTTGCTTGAACAGGTTCATGATTTCTTCCCCTTGCTTGGAATTGAGGTTGCCCGTCGGCTCATCCGCCAGCAAAAGCTTAGGTGTGGTAGCCAATGCACGGGCTATGCCCACCAGCTGCTGCTGACCGCCCGAAAGTTGCGTGGGAAATAGATCTTTCTTGCCCACCATACCGAAGCGGTCGAGCAAATCGGCCACAATGGCCTTGCGCTCACTGCCTTTTAGGTTTTTGTAGATGAGAGGGGTCTCGATATTTTCATAAACGGTGAGCTCATCGATGAGGTGATACGCTTGGAAGACAAACCCAATGTACTGCTTGTACAGGGCAGCACGTTGCTTCTCCTTCAGTCGCAACACGCTATCGTCCATGAGCAGGTATTCGCCTTCATCGGGCTCATCCAATAAACCGAGGATATGGAGCAGGGTGGATTTGCCCGACCCCGAAGGCCCCATAATGGATACGAATTCCCCTTCATCAATATGAAGATTGATGTCTTTCAGTACAAATGAGCGCGTTCCGCCCACGTTATACCACTTGAATATATTAGTTAATTGAATCATTGTCCTCCGATGCTCCGTGTACGTCTGTTTTGCTGGTCACGCTCAAATATATTAATTACCCTGTATAACCAGGCAAGCTTATGCCAAAATCCATCCATTATTATAACAAGCTAATGGACAGTCGGCTACATAAAAGCAAAACCCGCGGAGTGTCCGTTTCCGAACAACTGATTGTCCGATTCCGGACACCCGATCACCGCGCACAGCCGTGGCTATATCAAGTTTATATCATTTTTTGATAAGGTTTCACGCACCCCATGAAATACATCAGAAAATGACGTACCTTTGTGTCCGTTTTACACTAAGTAAAACCATAACGATATGCAATTGAAGAAAAGTTTACTTGCGCTTTTATTTGGTGGTTTGGGCATCGGCATCACCGAGTTTGTGATGATGGGTCTGCTGGAAGAGATTGCCCTTGATCTAACTATTGATATTCCCACCGCGGGTCATTTGATCGCGGCATATGCCGTCGGTGTCGTCATCGGGGCGCCCCTGCTGGTAGTGATTGCCGGCAAATACCCGCCCAAACGCATCCTTATCGGGCTGATGCTCCTATTTACGCTCTTCAACGCATTTACCGCTTTCGCACCCAGCTATGCCTCGCTTTTGATCTCGCGGGTGCTCGCAGGTTTGCCACATGGTGCCTTTTTCGGTGTGGGTTCCGTGGTGGCCAGCCGCTTGGCCCGACCGGGTAAAGAAGCACAGGCCATTTCCATCATGTTTGCGGGCCTCACCATTGCCAACCTCATCGGTGTGCCATTGGGCACCTACATCGGCCATCATTTCATGTGGCGGTATTCGTTTGCCATCGTGGTACTGGTGGGCTTCATCACCCTATTGGCATTGAAGTTTTGGATGCCCGATATGCCTGCGAAGCAAATGGCCAGTGTGAAGACACAACTGCGCTTTTTCAAGCGGAGAGAAGCTTGGCTGATTGTGGGCATGATCGCGATCGGCACCGGCGGTCTTTTCTCTTGGTACAGTTACATTTCGCCCTTGATGACCAAGGTAGCGGGGTTTTCCGAGTCGTCCATGACCTACATCCTGATGTTGGCCGGCCTTGGTATGTTTTTCGGCAATCTTCTGGGGGGCCGTTTGGCCGATCTCGTCTCGCCAGCGAAGGCTTCTGTTATGTTGCTTACCGCCATGGTGGTAGCCCTGGTCGTGCTGCATTATTTGGCGGTTTATCCGATGCCGGCACTGGTAATGACGTTCCTTTTGGGCGGCACATCCTTCGCGTTGGGTGCCCCCATACAGATGCTCATGATCAACACCGCCAAAGGGGCGGAAATGCTGGCCGCTTCGGTGAGCCAGGCGAGTTTCAATATCGGGAATGCACTGGGCGCCTTCTTAGGCGGCTTGCCCATCGCTATGGGCTACGGCTATGCCTCGCCGGAGTGGGTGGGCGCGGCCATGGCCGGGGGCGGGGCATTGTTTGCACTGGCCTTCATCCTTCACCAAAGGCGGAATGCCCGTGTGGCAGCGGTGCCCAGTGCCATTGAAACCATCCTCCCAGCTGAGCGGCTGCCGGCAGCCGAACCGACCACGATGGCCGAAGAGCCCGAACCGGTCTGCTAGGGACCCACTACTCGTCCCGCAGCGAATCGACGGGATTTGCCCGTGCCGCACGTACCGACTGGTACGCCACGGTAAACAGGGCGGTCAGTAATGCGGCCAAACCGGTCAACGCAAATATCCACCAATGTACGGTGATGCGGTAGGCGAACGTGGCAAGATATTGATCTATCAACAGGTAGGCTATCGGAAGCGCTATGAGATTAGCCGCCAGAAAAATCCGGAAAAACGGCCTGTTTAGCTGCATAAATAGCTGGCCTACCGAGGCCCCCAACACCTTACGGATACTCATTTCTTTCTGGCGGATGCTGATGCTGTAGGCTGACATGCTGAACAGCCCCATCATGGCAATGGCGATGGAAAGCACCGTAAAAGCACTGAATGCCGACTCCAGCTGTTCCTGTTGGGCATGCAGTGCGGCGTATTTCTGGTCTACAAACTCATAACGGAAATGCTCACCGTCGAGCCGATTAATGGACTTCCAGTCTTTTTCCAACGCGGCAAGCGTTTGTTGTGTTGTGCCGGGTTTGGTTTTTACGAGGATCTCCGTTTTATGTTGCCCGCAGGCGTTTCGTATGGAATACACGGCGGGACGTACCGACTGCTGGAAACCGGCAATCTTGCTGTCCCTCACTACGCCTACAATCTGGAAGTCCACATCACAACCATGGATGATCTTCCCAACGGGGTTATCAATGCCGAAGGCACTTGCAAAGCGCTCGTTCACCAATGCACCGTTTGTGGAATCGGCAGCAAACGCTTCGGTAAAGGACCGCCCATGCAGCATGTCCATCCCCATCGTCTCCACATAGTCAAAGTCTACTGCGAGATGGTCTACCTTTCGTATATTGTCTATATAGGTAAATTCTCTTTCCGCAGGCGGTACACCACCTGGCACACTGGACGCCACCGTTGCGGAAACAACGCCCGGATACGCACGCATGCGATCACGAAACGGTTTGAAGTCCGCCGGATTGTTTAATAGCATTAAGTTTTTGATGTATACGACTTGCTCGGGATCGAATCCTTTGTCGCCTTCCCGTATGTAGTCCAATTGCTGGTTAAGTACGAACATGCCGGAAATAAACACCATTGCAATAACAAACTGAAAGGTTAGTAATGCATGGCGAAACCACGCCGTGCGATGGCTGGTCTGGAAATTACCTTTCAGGATACTTACCGGATGGTAGCCCGAAAGTATAACAGCGGGATAACTGCCCGATACCAACGCAGTAACCGAAGCTGCAAGTAATAGCTGCCATGCGATTTGGCCATCTGTAGCAAATGACGCCAAGTCATATGCAAACCATTTCTGCAAACCATTTCTACATAGCACCACCAACCCCCAGGCAACTATTGCAGCCAGCAGGCATTGTACAAATACCTCGCCCATAAATTGCAATGTTAATTGGGGCCGCCCTACGCCGAACACTTTTTTGAGGCCGATTTCTTTTGCCCGTCTATTGGCCTGCGCAATCATCAGATTGGCAAAATTGATACCCGCCAGCATCAGGATAACACCCGAAAGAATGGCTAAGGCCCACACCGTAATGTATCCGGTATTGGAACCGTGCTTAGGGCGCAAGTGCAGGTTTTTCAATGGATCGAGATAGGTGTCGCCCTTTGCGAAAGCCGAGGTAACCACATGGTGTTGGGACGAGATCTCCTGCTTATATACCTGTGCTATTTTTTCCGTCAGCTGAGCAATGTCTGTGCCGGGCTGCACCTGAATATAAGTACGGTAAGGCAGGGGGTCTCCATGGTTGTCTCCGGCTAGATCCGGCTTTAGAAAAAGGGCCTCGTACGTTAAGTTGGACAGCCCGTGTTTCTTAGTTGACCCGTGGATGTGATAGCTAAGCATACCGCTTGGATCCATCATTATCATTTGCGGTTCGAACGACTCCGCCTCCTCTTTCGGAAACAGCCCCTGGAAAATTTCGGGAGCAAGCAGGTTTACCTCTGGCGTCACGGAATCATTTAACGACAAACCGATTGGTTCAATGCCAAACATCCGTGCAATCGTCAAATCGGCGGCCTTCCAATCGTTTACGTAGATTTGCCCATCGTCACTGATAAAAGGCAGCTCATAGGGAAAATAAGACACCCGTCCCACTTCCACGACCTCCGGCAGCTTCGCTTTGATGGCATTGGCCAGTGCCGGCGGCGTCAAGTCAGTGTTCGTCCCCTGGTAAGTAAGTCCCACCAAATAAATATGCTCATAGTTTGGATTCCAGCGGTCGTAGCTCGTCTCACGGTTGATATACAGGTATGCCAGGATAAACCCCGCGAAACCCAATGCCAGTCCAAGGATATTCAGCGACGTAAACAACTTCGACCGCCATACGTTCCGCCACGCAATCTTCAGGTTATTCAAATTCATGGTTATCCGTTTTATATAGGATAAGTTGCACATGCAATTTCCATAAACTTATCCCGATGTATTGCACGACAACGCTGCACCAAATTCATTACCAAATAGTTAACCGGTTGTTTTTCAGATAAGCGAGAAGCATAAGCCTCAACGAAAGTGTCCGATATCGAACAGCAAGTGTTCGGTATCGGACAGTGTATCATCGTAAGATGGATAAAATTATACGAGTAAATCCAACTTCACCAACGCATAGAAAAGTGCAGCGGTGTGCAATGCCTGGCCGAATTGATTATCGAGCAGGCGCTGTTTCAGTTCGACGGGCGATGCCAATACGACCTCGATTTCTTCCTGATCGTCCAGTTCCTGTTCCTGCACCTTTACGCCGCCCGTGAGCAGGTACGTCGTTGTTTTGTTGGTGCTGGTGGCCGGATTGGGAAAAAGGACGGATAACTCTTCAATGGTATCGAAGCGGTAGCCCGTTTCTTCCAGCAATTCACGCCGGGCGGCGGTGGGGGCATCCTCACCGGGGTCGATGACGCCGCCGGGGATTTCAAGCACGTTTTGCTTGACGCCATGACGGTATTGCCGCACCAGGACAAACCGGTTGTCGGCCGTCAACGCCACCATGTTTACCCAATCGGGGTACTCCAACACATAATATTCGGGAACGATATGGCCATTAGGCATGCGGCACACGTCTTTACGCAGCACGGCCCAAGGTGCGCGTACGAGGTATTCCGACGACAGGGTTTCCCACTGCATATCAGGCAATATCTTTCATGATGCGGTCCACACGATCTTCCAGCTCACGGCCCACGCGCTCGAAATCTGCCCGATCGGCCAGTGGCTGCTTCACGCTGCAATAGAATTTTATTTTGGGCTCCGTGCCCGAGGGCCTTGCCGAAATCACGTCCCCGTCCACCGTAATGAACTGCAGCACGTCCGACTTGGGCAGGTTGATGACCGCCCGCTTGCCCGTTTTAAGGTTATACGATTCGCTGGCTGCGTAGTCCTTTATTTCGGCCACATCGATGCCACCCAGTGTTTGGGGGGGGGTGCTCCGCAACCGTTCCATCATGGCCTTGATTTCCTCGGCACCCGCTTTGCCTTTCTTTGTCAACGAGATCAATTTCTCTTTATAATAGCCATGTTGTACATAAAGATCGATGAGCGCGTCGAAAAGGGTTTTACCCTGGTCTTTATAGTACGCCGTCATCTCGGCGATGAATACGGCCGACACCACGGCATCCTTGTCGCGCACCAGTTCGCCGACGAGATAGCCATAACTTTCCTCGCCGCCGACAAGGAACCGGCCCGCGCCGTTTTTGCCGGTGATGAGTTCGCCGATATATTTAAAGCCCGTCAGCGTATCGTAATAGGTAACGCCATACCGGTTGGCGATATCGGCAATCAGGTTGGTTGTAACAATCGTCTTCACCACGTAGTCGTCCGGCTGCAAATCGCCTTGTTCCTTCTTCGAAGAAAGCACATAATCGACGAGCAGGCTGCCGATCTGGTTGCCGTTCAACAGTTGGTAATCGCCACCAGTATTCTTGGCCGCCGCCCCCACGCGATCCGCATCCGGATCGGTAGCGAAAATGACGTCGGCTCCGATGCGTTGCCCTGCTTTCACGGCCAGCGACATGGCGTCTTCTTCCTCCGGATTCGGATAAACCACTGTTGGGAAGTTGCCATCAGGTGTAGCCTGTTCTTCGACCACATGGACGTTGGTAAATCCCCAACGGGCCAATGTCGGTGGCACCAATGTGATTCCTGTACCGTGGATAGGAGAAAAGACGACCTTCAGATCGCGCTGCCGTGCCACAACTTCAGGCCGGATAACCAGTTTCGAGACCGCGTCGAGGTAAGCATCATCAAGTTCCTTGCCCAGTAAGGTAATATTCTCCGCTACCGGTCCGAAATGGATTTTACCGGGGTCCTGAATGGCATATACCTCCTTGATGACATTTTTGTCGTGCGGTGGCACCAACTGGCCGCCGTCATTCCAGTACGCTTTATAACCGTTGTACTCTTTGGGGTTGTGCGAGGCGGTAAGCATCACACCAGCCTGGCACTCGAGGTGGCGCACGGCGAAGGAAAGGTGCGGGGTTGGGCGCAGTTCGGCAAATAGATAGACCTTGATACCGTTGGCCGAAAACACGTCGGCCACCAGGCGTGCAAACGTCTGTGAATTATTGCGGCTATCGTACGAGATGGCCACTTTAAGGGGCTGCTCCGGGTAGGTTTTGAGCAGGTAGTTGCTCAACCCTTGTGTAGCCCTACCAATGGTGTATTTATTCATCCGGTTGGTGCCAACGCCCATGATGCCGCGCAACCCACCGGTGCCAAACTCCAGGTCTCTATAGAAGCTGTCGGTCAGTTCGGTATATTGCTCGGTATCGAAAAGCTGTTTGACGGATCGGATGGTTTCCTCATCATAGGGGGCGTTTAACCACGCCTCGGCGTTCGTCTTTATCGCGGGGTCCAAATGCGGTGTTGTCATGCGGGTGGAATTTCCTGTTTCGCCAAACTTATGCAAAAACCCAGTTACATACAAGGAATAATTATCGAGTTACCGTAGCGGGATGTTCCTTGCCGTTATGGCACGTAATGCACGTAATCTGCGTAAGTTCGCCGGTTTTCTCATCGGGCCGTTTGAAATGCTTTTTATTTATCCGTTGGGTCATTTTCATCATCCAACGGGCGGCTCCCTTGCGGGGATTGGCATCGCTTGCAAAGTCCAGCTTCTTCGGGTCGGTCTCGCTCTGAGCATGGCAAAAACCACATTTCACACCTAAGGCCACCTTGAAATCATCCATCACCTGTTTTATCTCTTCCTGGGTGATGTCTTTCGGAAGTACTTTTAAATTGGTTCCTTTCCATTCCTGGGGCTGCGGGGAACTTCCGGGCGTAAATGAACTCAACGCAAAAACCCCGGTGAGGACAGCAGCCACAGCAGCGATCATTCGATATCTCATATTTTTCAGTTTATATGTATGGTAAATATAGCAATCCGCTATTCGACTACCTGAAAGAAAACACTATTTAGAATGGGTTTAACTTTTCGCTTGCCGCGTTATTTTTTCCAACGCATCCCACAACTCGTGGGGCACCGCTTCCAGCCCGCTGAATTGGCCCGCCCCTTGCAGCCATTCACCACCGTCGATGGTAACGACCTCACCGTTGATGTACCCGGCAAAATCGGAAAGTAGGAAAGCCGCTAGGTTGGCCAGTTCCTGATGGTCGCCCACGCGCTTGAGTGGTACGCGCTTCTTGAAATCGAACCGCTCGGCGAGATCGCCCGGCAACAATCGTTCCCACGCACCCTTCGTTGGGAACGGCCCCGGCGCAATGGCGTTATTACGGATGCCATACTTGCCCCATTCTACGGCCAATGACCGTGTGAGTGCCAACACGCCCCCTTTAGCTGCGGCCGAAGGCACCACATAGGCCGATCCGGTAAATGCGTACGTGGTAACGATGTTCAATATGCTCGCCGGTTGCTGACGTTCGATCCAGTGCTTACCGAATGCCAACGTACAATTGGCGGTTCCGTTGAGCACAATATCCACGACGGTGGAAAACGCATTGGCGGAAAGCCGCTCGGTAGGCGAGATGAAGTTGCCCGCAGCATTGTTGAGCAACGCATCTACCCGGCCGAACCGTTCAAGCGATTGTGCCAGCAGTTGTTCCACCTGCGTGCTATCCCGGATGTCGCACGCTACAGGCAACACCTCTCCACCGGTATCGGCCGCCATCTCCCGGGCAGCCGCTTCCAACACATCCAGCTTGCGGCTGGCAATGACCACCCCGGCACCCAATCGCATAAAATAGGTTGCCATGGCCCGGCCCAATCCGGTACCCCCACCGGTCACCACGATGGTTTTACCGCCGAGCGCGTCGTCGCGCAATGCCCCTGCTACCGCCATTATTTTCCTCCTTTTAGGTTATCGATAATTGTTTTAACGATGGAGCGCGTAGCGGGCGACCACCATTGCTTTAGCATCCGTTCGATCGTTTCACCCGGATCGGCGTCAAACGCTGCAATCAATTCCTTTCGCATATTGCGTTTACTTTGCTGCCACGTATTGCGATCGTATTGCGTGTATTTACGGAGTTGGCGCTCCGCTGACGAGCGGATGCGTCGCAAATCGACCACCTCATCGACCAGCCCGGCCCCGAGCGCTTCCTGTGGCTTGAGCAACTTCCCTTCCAGCAAATAACGATATGCATTGGCCCGGCCCAACCAAAAGCCATACAGTTGGAAGATGCTTTCGGGCACAATGAGGCCCACAGGCACCTCGTTAAGGCCGATGATGAAGTCGCCGTCGGCCATGACACGGTAATCGCAACAGCTCGCCAACACACATCCCGCGGCGGGGCAGTGCCCACTAATGGCCGCCACCGCGGGCTTGTCAAATGCCACCAATGTACGAATCACAGCCATGAAGGTGTGCCAAAAACGGCGCACTTCCTCTTCGTCATAACCATACAAGGTAATAAGGTCCAGCCCCGCACTGAAAAACCCTTCTTTGCCATGCAAAATCAGCCCTTCCACGGCGGGATTGCTTTGGGCCTCGGCCACGGCCTCCCCAAGCTCTTCAAGCATTTGCTGGTGGAGTGCGTTAGACTTACCCCGATCGAGATAGATGTGTGAGACCCGATCTTCAATGGCTATTTTAATGAATTCCATTTTCTATTCAACAGTTATGTATTTTACGGTCCGGGCCAGCCGGCCATATATATCCAACCCTTCTACCACGATGCGGTAAGTTCCCGGCGTCTCAGCGGTATAAAATTCGAACGACGCCTTACCCGTTTCATCGGTAACGATATTGGGTGCCCAATGGATGGTGGTGCGTAAATCTTTCATCCCTGCCAAGGAGTCTACCGGGGCGCTATAGTCGGGCACATAAAATTCGCGCACGGCGTAATATCCCTGTGGGCTATGGGTAACCACGCCCGGCGTATAACTATCGCGGCCAAAGCTACCTCCATCGCCCCTTTTGGTGGTGATGATGATTACCCCGCCACTGCCCATGCTTCCGTACACCGCCGTATTGCCGATGCCCCGCAATACCTCGATGGTTTCCACATCAAACGGGCTGATCATCGCCAGCGCATCCCCCTCCAGGTACATGCCATCCATCACAATTTGCATCGGTTGGTTGGGCGACCGGGTTGAATAAGGCACCCCATTCCTGAAAATCACCCCTACAAGCCGTCCCTGCAGACATATCGTTAAGGAGGTGCAACCCATGGACAGGTCTTCGGCGGTGAGTACCTGGTCGGCATTGCCGGGGCCATTCAGGTTGCTTGAGTGCTCGACCTTCTTATCGGCCTGCCGGGTAACATCCACTTCTTCCAGCAGGATGGTCTTTTCCTTCAGCCCGTACTTTTCCATCTCCTCGAACTGTGCCTTTGTGTTCTTCAGGTAGGTTTGGATAGATTGGTTTACATCAATGGTGGCATCGGGTGCGTTCTTATTGCGGGTAACCTGCTGTTGGGGTACTTCATCCAAGGTGATGTCTACATATTTCCGGCCCTTTTCGTCCCGCGCCTGCACAACAAATTTGGTGTCATCATAAAACAACAGCCGGTCAAAACTAAAACGGCCCTCCGCGTCGGTCACGGTATCGACCACAGCCAGGGCATTGCCGGTGGATAAAATGGTCACCGTGGCGTTGGGCACGGGTACTTTGCCATTCCGCTTGGTTACCACGCCACTGATGCGCAGGTCCTGCTCGGGGGCATAGCTTATGACCGGATTCCTTTCGGCTTCCAGGTCTTGCCAATTGATCCGGCTCCATCCCTGGGTGAGCATGAGGTCATCCAGGTGCCGTAGACGAACGGCATCCTTCCCTTCGAAATAATAGGCCGGCGACTCGACGTACCCCTTGATATCCGAGTTGAGCAACAGGCTTGCGTATATATTCCCTTCCCGGGTTCCACTGTCGATAGGTACCTTGGCCATATCCACCACGGCGGCGGAAAGCGTAGCAACCCGACTGGTATCGGCCACGTTTCCGGCTATAAGCTGTACGGTTACCTTCTCCTTTTTGCCGTACGTTGCCCGATCCGTTTCAACCTCCAATGGCAGCAGCGAAGCCTCGTTGTAATTAAAGATGGTCCGTTCGGCCACCGGTATCTGGTTGGCCGCGAACAAGGTCACTTGAACCACCCCGACTGGCACGTGCTCCCGTGGGATGGAAAAAACAGCTTCGTTCTTTGTCTGTTTACTCTTCGATGCATAGAAAACGGTGCCATTCCGCTGGAGCAGCAGTGAGATTGCCTGCCCCTTCACCAGGTCATCCGAGGCGAATGCCTGAACAAAGAGCTGCTTATCCATTTGGCTATTCACGGCCAAGGCATAGCCGGAGGCCTCCACCACCGGGAAATCCACTTCGGCCTCACTACCATCGCCATAGGTTACCCTTGCCGTATAGGTGGCCCCCGCTTGGGGTATGAAGCTGAAACTCCCCATCCCGGCATGGGCCGATTCAAATTCGGCTACCCGGGTACCTGCCCCATCCTGAACGTAACCCGACACTGCCACGCCTATCCCTTCGGGTGCCATTGCCTTGAACGCGACCTTGGTTAGATTACCAGCCAGCAAGTGACCGCTTTCGGGGAAAAATTGAACGCTATTGGTGTTGGACGTGGTTTTCAGGGGTATCCGCTTATTAACGGTGCGTTTATCGGCCGTGGACAGGGCGAGTAATATTTCGCCCGACTGGAGATTGAAAGGCTGCTTGTTGACGAAGTCGAATGCGATACGTCCTTCGTCGTCGCTCGTCTCCCGCCCGCGGGCAATATTCCGCCCTTCCATGACCACTTGGTAGTTGGCATCCATGTCTGCAAATGGCTTGCCGTCCAAATCGGTAAATGCGATTTCCGTATGGACCCGGTGCACCGGGGAATTTTCGTAGGAAAAAGCGCTATGGGCAACGATATTATCCGTGCGGGCGTTGCCGATGGGCAACGTACGATCGTAGAAAACGTTCGGGTCAAAATTGCGCATCCAGTTTGTATACGCACGAATCCGATAGTTGCCTTCATCAAGGGAATCCGCCAGTTGGAAATCACCCATGGTTACCCCCGCAATGAGCGGCAGCCTGATGGATTGCACGGGGCGGTCTTCGGGGCCGATAAGGTCTACATATAGGATTTTGCTCAGACCGGAAAGTTGATTATAGGCACCGATGGTGACATACCCTTTAAACCAAATATCGTCACCCACGGTATAATAAGGCTTATCCAGGTGCAGGTACACCTTCTCCTGCGGATATTGGTTCGCATGATTTTCCAGCTTGCCCAGTACCTCTTCGACTACCCGGGAGTCTTGTGCAAGAGCCATCGGTGCCACCAGGCAACATGCCATCCATAGGGAAACAAAACGGGATAGACTCATCATTCCATAATTTGAAATATTCAATCGTTTATTTTGGCGTGGCCGCCATATGGTAAATATAGGTAAAAAAAATATCTTTGCAAGATGAACATCCTTATCGTTGGCGCAGGCGGCCGTGAAAGTGCATTCGCTTGGAAGATAGCCCAAAGCCCCAAAATCACCCAATTGTATATCGCCCCGGGCAATGCCGGTACGAGTCGTTACGGCCAGAACATCCCGCTTAAGGTGACCGATTTCGACGGAATTGCGGATTTCGTGCTCCAACACGCCGTCGACATGGTGGTTGTAGGCCCTGAGGAACCCTTGGTAAAGGGTATCCACGACTATTTCCTCGATCGGGCTGACCTCCGCCATATTCCGGTGATTGGCCCGCAACAGCAGGGGGCACAGTTGGAGGGAAGCAAGGATTTTTCCAAACGGTTCATGGTCCGGCACAGCATCCCCACCGCGGCATCGCGTTCATTCACCCGCGGTACGCTCACGGAAGGCCTGGCCTACCTCGAAACCCAAAAGCTACCCATCGTACTGAAGGCCGACGGGCTGGCGGCAGGAAAGGGTGTCCTCATTTGCACCACGCTGGAAGAGGCCCGGACGGAGCTGACGGCCATGCTTGCCGACGCCAAATTCGGCGCAGCGAGCAGCACGGTGGTTATCGAAGAATACCTTTCGGGCATCGAGCTTTCCGTATTTGTACTCACCGATGGCGACACGTACAAGGTGTTGCCCCCGGCCAAAGACTACAAACGCATCGGCGAAGGCGACACCGGCCTCAATACCGGTGGAATGGGCTCCGTATCGCCCGTACCTTTTGCCGACAACGAATTCCTGGACAAGGTGGAGGAGCGCATCATCGCCCCTACCATCGAAGGGTTGAAGAAAGACGGTATCCCGTACAAGGGGTTTATTTTCATCGGCTTGATGAATGTGGACGGCGACCCTTATGTGATTGAATACAATGTGCGCATGGGCGATCCCGAAACGGAAAGCGTATTGCCGCGCCTAGAAAGTGATCTGGTAGACCTCCTACAAGGGGTGGCCGAAGGGAATCTGGCAGACCGCTCCTTTACCCTTTCGCCTAAAACCGCCGCCACCGTGGTATTGGTGTCGGGTGGATATCCGGGCCCATACGAGTCGGGCAGTCCTATTAGCAATATCGACAGTGTAAAAGAATCTATTGTTTTCCACGCGGGAACTGCCACGGAAAACGGCGTGGTTAAAACGGCCGGTGGACGTGTAATAGCTGTTACCGCACTGGAGGACACATTGTTCGACGCGTTGCAACAGGCCACCGCCGACGCGGGGCGTATTTATTTCGAGGGTAAGAATTTCCGCCGGGATATCGGGTTTGACCTGCTGTAACCAGCAGGCATCAGCCGGTTGCGACCCCCTTGGCCAAGCGTGCTAGCGCTTCTTCGAGCAACGGCCGGGGACAGGCGATATTCATGCGCAGGAAACCTTCGCCCGCATCGCCGTACAACGTGCCCGGATTGAGCCATACTTTTTCTTGCTGCACCAGTTTATTGGAAAAATCGGCCGACGAGGAGAAGATCGCCTGGCAATCCAGCCACGCCAGGTAAGTGGCCTGTAATTGCATAACTTCGATTTGCGGCAGGTGCTTCGCACAAAAGTCGGTTAAGTAGGTAAAATTACCCTTCAGATACGTTAACAGCGATTCAAGCCATTCTTCACCTTCTTCATATGCAGCGATGAGTGCCTCAATGGCAAAAGGGCTCAACAGTTCCATTTCCTGCGCTGCCAATACCTGTTGAATCTGCGTCATGAGATCATTGTGTTCGGAAAACAGGTACCCTACCTGCAATCCGGCCAGGTTGAACGTTTTGCTCGGCGAGCTGACTGTTACCGACCGGAGTCCGTCTATGCCATTCAATGAAGCGAATGGGGTATGTTTGCGTCCGGGGTAAACCAAATCGGAGTGGATTTCATCGGACAGCACCACTACGCTGTGCTTGCCACAAATTTCGCCAATCCGCTGGAGCTCGCTGATCGCCCACACGCGGCCCACGGGGTTGTGGGGACTACATAGCAACATGAGCTTTACGGCGGGATCGGCCGCCTTCGCCTCCAAATCTTCGAAGTCAATGCGGTAATGACCATCGGTAAAACGCAGGTTGTTTTCAATTACCTGTCGATCACAATGAGCAATGGCGATATAAAAATGGTTATAAACCGGCGGCTGTACCAGCACCTTATCACCCACTGCCGTCAGCGCCCTAATGATTGCCGACAAGGCCGGTATGACACCCGTCACGGACCGGATCCAGTCTTTCTGCAGCGTATAGCCATGCCGTTTTTGCCACCAACCGATGATGGCCTCAAAAAAACGATCGGGGGTGAGCGTATACCCAAATACCCCATGGGCCACCCGTTTTTCCAAAGCCGCTTGGATAGCAGGAGCGGTTTTGAAATCCATATCGGCAATCCACATGGGCAGCACGTTGGATGCTGCTGCGTCCCACTTGATGCTATCGGTCCCTTTTCGGTCTATATATTCGTCAAAATGATTATCCATGGTTTCTCGTTTATGTGCTGCTAATATAGGATTAACCCAGGTTATTGAAGCCCTTGTATTACGTAGCCTGTTAATACCCCTCCCATGCGATCTGTATCCAGTCATTCCCCAGTAGATATGCAGGGTATTCCCAGTATATCTCCAGTATAAGCAAATAGGTATATACCCGATTTACCTTGGATAAAGCTTGCCATACCATTAGGCATGTGAAGCATCGATACAAGGCCATCTAGGTATTGGACCACCATTACCCCGAAAACCTTATCGGCATCCTGTTGTTATAAGCCTAATTAAGTAACGACTATGAACAAATTATTCAGGGCACTGATTGCTGGATGGGGTGCTAAAAAATTGGGTTTTGGCTGTTTCGGTACTATCATCGTTTTTATTATCCTTTACTATCTGTTGGGTTATGTCTTTGGGTAAGGGAGCTATGTCTGTCTCCGGCATCCGGCTTGGTTTCCGCTGGATCAAATATACGCCAAGTAAAATCAGTGTGCCCCCAAAGGCATGCGACCATTCCAGCCGCTCACCGTCGAGCACGCCCCACATCACGGCAACGATGGGAATGAGATAGGTAACCATGGAGGCAAACAGTGCCGAGGTAAGTTGAAGCAGCTTGTAAAACAGGATCATGGCCAGTGCTGTGCCTACCAGCCCGAGGATAGCTACATAGCCCAAGCCCTCCCATTGGGCAGGCGTACCGGTAAATGTGGAGAAAAAACCGGTAAGCCCGAGGATAATCAACGATGGGCCGAACCAGATCGTGAATACGGCGGCAGACAGCTTGAACGACGGAATGCCCGAGAGGTACCGGTTGATGATCAGGCCATTCATGCCATAAAAAGCAGTGGCCAGGATGATGAGTAGGGAATGGAAGACATCGCCCTGACCGCCACCGGTGTCGACACCGACCAATAAGGCTGCGCCTGAAAAGCCGATAATTACGCCGACGACCTGCCATAATCGGCCTCTAGCCCCGAAAAACAGGAACCCGAATAAAAGGACAAACATAGGGACGAGGGAGTCGAGGATGGCCGCCATGGAGCTGCTTACGTGCTGCTGGGCCAACGGAAACAGGAACATGGGAATGAAGTTGCCCATCCCCCCGCCGGCAATAACCCATGGTATCAGCTTTTTGGGTATGTGCTTAAAGCTCCGTACGCCGAAAAAGACCAAAGCCAAGCCGGCCACGCACAAGCGCAATGCGCCCACTTCCATGGGTGTGTACACCAATAGCCCCTGTTTGATAAGGATGAAAGAACTCCCCCAGGTGAGGGTGAGGACACCCAATAACACCCATTTTTGATATACCGGATTCACAGAAAATTTTTCGCTAATCTCCGGTTTTTTTCTGTAAGGTAAACAGATATCCATGCAAATATGACAACGCCCCTACATTCGGTATACGGGGCGTTGCGCATGAATATGGTGAAACCAACTAGTTGGTACGCAGGTATACATTCTTATAGGTGGATTTGAGGATGAGGTCGATCCCTCCACCATTGATGGTTCCTTCGATGTTCTCTTGCATGCCACCGCGGAACATCGTGGCAATAGAAACACCCGTTCCCGATGATGGCGGCGAAGCAATCATGATATCGGGCATGGAATCCAGCGTAGCGGCCAGCTCTTCATCCACATCGACCGTGTCTCCACCTTTCACATTGACCGTGACTCCTTCCCCACTCACCTTAACCTCGGTCCGTTCATCATCAGCTGATTTGGGCTTAACGGCAACGTTGAAATCGCCGGCAGCGTAAAGTTTGCCATAGCTGGTGCCCATAATCAGGTTGGCCTTGGTCGATGCCGGCATGGCGACATCCACATGTCCGTACACCGAGATAATGGATATCGGGCCTTTGACGTCATCGGCAAAAGTAGCCTCAATATTTTTATAAACATTCTTGATGTTCATGGGGCCGCTGTTGTTTTCCAAAACGATAGCATTGTAGGACGTGGAAACCTCGATTTCTCCTTTCATGTCCTTGATCAGCAAGGTATCGGCAAAGACGGATTTATTGTTATTGAAAACGATATCGACCGTTTGAGGTACCCGGATGTACAAGACATCGCTACGACTGCTGTTCCCTACCGGGTTTACTTCGATATCGTTCCCTTTTTTGGTCACGCTGATGCCCAGGCCCGTGTTATCAGTGAAGCCCGAGCTGCTCAGGGCTTGCAACCCTTTGGCCCGTTCGTCCTCCTCTTCAGGAACGCCTTGGTTGCTGAAAACGATCTCATTGCCCGCATAGCCTTCTATACGGGCCCCGTTGAGGTTAAGGTAAAGTTTGCCGGAAGGTTCGGCGACCTTGTATTGCTTTTGCGCCCATGCCGGAAGGCAAAGGGCCAAAAGGAGTGCCAGGGTGATTGTCTGCTTCTTCATTGTATTCGTTTTTATGTTTTATGTATGCTTAAAGTTTCTCCTGATATAACAGCACAGCGTATGCTTCGTCTTTCACCGCCTCGAAGGTATAGGGGTTGCGCGCTACGGCAAACAACGCCTCTTCAATCCCTACGTGATCAATCTGCGCGGCAATGCGCACGACACCCAGTTGCACGAGTGGGTCGTCCTGGCTGGTAAGGGCCGAAGCCAGCAGGTCTGCCACCTGCGGGTCATCAACGTGGTGGCTTAACACATCGAGGGCGGCCAGACGCACGTTCGTGTTCCCATCGCGATTCATGGTTTCCGACAGCATGGCCAGAAGCTGACCATCCATGCGTTCCGATTGCTCGATTTCCAGGATGGCGGCTAGCCGCGTACTTGCCGAGGTGCTGTCCGCCAGCCGAACGGCAAGCGGGGCCGGCGTTGGCTTGCGGGGCACCTCGGCTTTATGTATTTCTTGCCGCGCTGGTTCCTCAACGGGCGACGCGACCGGTAACTCTTCTTGCTGGGTAACGGGGGGTGAAACCGTTAGCGGCACCCGCTCAACCGGCTGGCGCACGATTTGCGGTTCGTTATGCCGCTGCGCCAAACTGCCATCAAAAAGCAGGTATGCACACACCAACCCAATCAATAGCGACGCCGCAACCAGCCAAGCGGTACGCCGATACCGCCCTAAAACTGATCGTTTTTCGGTAGATGCCGATATGAGTGCTGGCTTAAGCTGCATCTGCAAGCGCCGCAGCACATCTGTGGGCGGCTCCAGCTGATCGAAAGCCTCGCGGTGCTGTTTTACAAATTTCTTTAATGGGTCGTTCATGATAATGTCCTATCTTTCAGTGATTGGATTATTTTTTTCTTGGCGCGGTGATATTGTGTGCGCACCGTGCTGTGCGAGATGCCCAGCATCTCGGCGATTTCGTCCTGGGGGATATCTTCGAAGAGATATAGGCTCAATATGGTCTTATACCCTTGCGGAAGTTGCTCGATAGCCCGCTTCACATCTTCCACCCTGCCATCGAACAATTGGTCCGCCTCCAGGTCATAGCCGGCTTCGGCGGCGACGTCGGGCTCACCGTTATCTGTAAAAACGATTTTCCTTTTTCGCAAATGGGTAATCGAGCGGTTCAACGCAATCCGATGGATCCAAGAACCGAAGCTCGTGGCGTTCTGCAACCTGTGGATATCGGAAAATGCATGATAGAACGACTCTTGCAAGATATCTTCGGCCTCGGCAGTATGCGACACAATACGGCATATGGAGTTGTAAACGGGCCGAGCATACTTATTGTATAGCGCCGTAAAGCCCGTATCGTGCCCCTGATGGCACAAGGCAACTAATTCGATTTCATCCTTTTTATCCGCAGGTTGCAAGTGACTTTCCTTTCGTGATTCATTGTTAAGTCGCGGGTTGCCCACAAATGTTGCATGGCAAACTCCCATTAAGGTAAAAATATTTGCTGGTTAATGCTTATTTTTATCTCCGTAATCGGTTAGTAAATCCGCACACCATGAGATTTCCCTCCCTTGCCAACCTATCGAGAGACGCCGCCGCTGTTTTCAAGCGCTTCCCTACGTTGTTCGTTGTCGTTGTGTGTGCTACGGCATTGGCTTGCTATCTGGTGGGCGAGCCTTCGTTAGAGGCAAGGGTGGAACAAAACCTCTGGCAATTACTGGCCACTTGCGACCTGTTGCTGACATTAGGCCTTGCCGCTGAACTTTTCGCAGCGTCAAGGAGTTACACCAGCGCGCGCAGGTGGATTCTCCGGGTTTCCGCTATCGCTTTATGCGGTTTGTTGTATGCCGTGCTCCACCCCGCCGCATACCGAACGGATGTGGTACGGTTCGGCTTATTTGTCTTTGCCTTCCATCATTGTGTTGCCATCGCCCCTTTCATCGGGCGTGGCAACAATAGCGACTTCTGGCATTTCAATAAGGCGCTATTCCTCCGTTTCCTCACGGCCGTGCTCTACTCCGTTTCCCTATATGCTGGGCTGGCGGTGGCTATATTCGGCATTGAAGAGCTTTTTAATCTGGACCTGGCCTCAAAAATTTACGGACAGCTTTTCGCCCTCGTAGCGGTCGGTTTCAACACGCTGTTTTTCCTGGCTGGCGTACCCACCATTTTTGACATCACGCCAACCGCTGCACATTACCCGAAAGGACTCAAAATATTCACGCAATATGTGCTCATCCCCCTGATGACCATCTATCTAGCCATTTTGTTGGTATACGAAACCAAGATATGGGTCGAATGGGAGATGCCGAAGGGAATAGTGGCTACCCTCATATTGGGTTATGCCGTATTTGGCATGCTCTCGCTACTGCTCATATGGCCCATACGGAACGACGAAGACAACCGTTGGGTAAGGTGGTTTTCAAAATCGTTTTACCTCACCTTGATTCCGCTCATTATCTTGTTGGTACTAGCTGTATACCAGCGCGTATCCCATTACGGATTTACGGAAGAGCGCCACATCCTCATGGTGCTGGCCATATGGCTGGTGGCCATTGCTGCCTATTTTCTTTTTTTCCGGAAAGGAGATATCCAGTTGATTCCGGTTAGCTTGGCGGTACTGGCCTTATTGAGTACCTTCGGCCCACAAAGTGCCACGGACGTTTCACGCCACTCACAGCAGCGACGGCTGGCCAGGGCACTCGATACAGCGGCCAAGGGCACGGATGAGCGGTCTAGCATCGTTACGTACCTGTTGGAAGCACACGGCTTGCCATCGATGCAGGCATTTACTTCGACGGATCTGGACAGCCTCGACCGGGAAATCGCCGCTTCGAACGCTGACCTACCGCCATACCGCATTGCCGGTTTGAAACGCGATACCATCTTTGCCTTATTGGATGTGCCGCCAAGTGGTATGGCCAAGGGGCGATACCTCACGATCAGCCGGGAGGGCCGGAATATCATACCGATGCAGGGATATGATTACGGCTACCGCATCGAACCCTACCAAACCGACTCCGCTACCCTAACCCTGGGAAAAAACGACGTCCGCATTTCATTGGAACGCGATAGCTCGCTGGCCGTGAGGGTTGAAATGGAAAACGATGACGCTGTCTTCTTCGACCTGGTATCTTTGGTTGATGAAATCTACCTAGCTAATAAAGCGGGTACGCTCATATTGCCCCCCGATGGGGAAGCCGGTTTTCTATATCCTGCTGAAAAGATGGAAATGCAAGGTGAAAATGCCCATTTTGTCATTACCTTGCTGTTGGACCAAGTAAATGGCGACTTCCTCGCACCCCACGAGACGTCGAGCCGTGGGCTATATGTAACCGGTTACCTGCTATTTAGGGAAAAGTAATTCCGCCGCACTACCGTTGCCTACCTCCGAAAGTTTGGCTACCTTCGCACCATCATGCTGGCGTTTCACTGTGGCCTGGTATCCCAGTGCGATCCCGGTATCCGCCACTCAAGGATATACGCATTTGAAGACAACAATAGCTAAAGTCATATCCATCGTAGGTCACCCTTTTTTGACCGTTCCGCTATTTGCTGTGTTCCTACTTTTCAGTATTGAATCTACGCAACGCGCCATCTATCTGTCGTTGTTGATTGTCGGTGGTATTTTTTTGCCCGTTGGCCTGAAGACCCTCTGGGGTGTACGGAAAGGGACCTATACCAACTTGGATGTCTCCGACCAGGGGCAACGGCAAAAGTGGTTCGTTGCCACAACGTTTCTCCTGTTGCTCGTTACCATCATCGTATGGGCTACCAACCAAGGATGGACACTACGGCTCGCGCTAGCTTGCGCGTTGGTGCTGCTGGTCATCGCCCAGCTGGTAAATAGGCGGATAAAGGCATCCATGCATTTGGCTTTCCATGCATTTCTAGGCTTTCTCATCCTCTCATTAAACGGGGTGGCAGGGGTCTGTTTTTTATTGTTTGCGCTACCGCTAGCCTGGTCGCGCATACACCTGGGCCGCCACATATGGAAGGAGGTCATCGTCGGAACGGCATTAGGCTCGCTATTGGGCGTGGCCTTTTGGGTATTGCATTGAATTAAACCAAGCGCACCACTTCGGTGTCGGGCGTAAGGGCAAGCCCGCGGGTATGGGTCAGCAAGTTAATACCAGGGGCCTTGCCCCTTTCCAACGACCCGAATGTATCGGCAATGCCGAGAAAACGTGCACCATTGATGGTGGCCCATTCGATGGTTTCGGTAAGGGGGAATTCTGGAAAATGCTGGTGGATGGTCTTCAATTCCGTTAAGACACATAGACGGTCGTTGGACGCGAGACTGTCCGTACCCACGGTGATGTTTTGCCCGTATTGAACAAAATGCTGGACCTTCGGTAGCACCCCTTCGATATATAGGTTTGCATTGGGACAGAAACACCAAGTGACATTTCTTCCTTGCCGTTCAATGAAAAAGATGTCTTTTGCCACTGTAAAGGTGTTGTGGACCAGCAATACCGGTGTGCTCACCGACAGGTAGGGCATGACCGTATGCAGTGAATTCCGTGCCTGCGCTTTGAAATCGGTGATATCCTTGCCCAATTCATTGTAAAAATCCAAAAACGGCCCCTCTTTATATCGGAACAACTTATTTTCGGCTTCACTTTCCTGGTTATGTATGCTCAATGGCATTCCCCCTTTACGGGCTTCTTCGTCTATTAGCCTAAACAGTTCTTTGGATACCGAGTACGGGGCATGCGCTGTAAGGGAAGTGGTAGACCTATCGAATTGGTTAGCGACGGCGAAGGCTCCGGCCAGTTTACTGCCGGCTAGCTCCGGCTCAAAACCAATCACTTCCACGAAAGTATGGTAATACAGCTTGCTGTTTTTTTTAACTTTCGCAGAAACCGCTGTATTCGCATGGTCGCCCACGGCAACGACACCCTTGTCATACAGCTGCTTGTCAGCAGCCTCCATGGCACGTACCATCTCGGCCTCGTCTGTCGATCGCTGGGCCATCACCTGCTGTAAGAAGGGTACCAGCCCCGTATGCTTCGGTATGATACCTTTCATATGGGAGAGTTCCAGATGGCAATGTGCGTTTACGAAGCCCGGCGTGATGATACCCGCGTAATTACGGATGGGCTTTCCAGATACCGCTTGGCTATTTGGTGGGTAAACCCCTTGGATGATCCCGTCGTCTGTGACTTCGACAACGCCATCCTTGATGGCTTTTCCGATTACCGGCAGCACATACGTGGCCGAGAGAAAGGTGCTCATAGTTTCATGGGTTTAATCGTTGGAATCTCTCGTGTCATTCAGGCTAGGCTTAATTGACGAATACACTTATGCAAATATGTGTTTTTTTTCGTGTTTAACCAAACAACTGGAAAAAATACCCGCAAAAAAAGCCGTACCTTTGCGGCGTGAGCATCCTCAAATCGAAAATCGATATACGTAGCCTAACGCTGGAGCAGCTACAACACCACCTGGTGTCGATGGGTGAAAAAGCGTTTCGTGCCAAGCAGATTTACGCATGGCTTTGGCAGCGATCATGTGTCGATTTCGAAGGGATGAGCAACCTGAGCAAGTCGCTGCGCGACAAGCTGCACGAGACTTTCGCCATTCATGCCGTAGCCGTCCGGAACGAACAACGTAGCAGCGACCGCACCGTCAAAAGCAGCTTCGTGCTATACGACGCTAACATCATCGAAGGAGTGCTCATCCCCGCGCCTGACCGCATGACAGCCTGCGTAAGCTCCCAAGTGGGCTGTAGCCTCACCTGCAAGTTTTGCGCCACAGGCTACATGGACCGTAAGCGTAACCTCAATGCCGACGAGATATATGACCAGGTGGTGCTGATCGGCAGGCAAGCGCAGGATTATTATGGACAGCCCCTTACCAACATCGTATACATGGGCATGGGCGAACCGCTGCTCAACTACAGCAATGTGCTAAAGTCCATCGAACGCATCACCGCCCCTGATGGGCTGAACATGGCCGCGAAACGTATTACCGTGTCGACTGCCGGCATCGCCAAAATGATTAAGAAACTGGGCGACGACCAGGTGCGCTTTAATTTAGCCCTGTCTTTGCATGCAGCCAACGATGCCAAGCGAAATGAAATCATGCCCATCAACGAGCAAAATTCGCTGCACGCCCTCGCCGAGGCACTAAAATATTACTATGCCAAAACCAAGAATCCGGTTACGTATGAATACATTGTTTTCAATGATGTAAATGACGGCCTTAGCGATGCGGCGGAGCTGGTGGCATTTTGCAAACACCTGCCATGCAAGGTAAACATCATCGAATACAACCCCATTGCCTTTGCCGATTTCGAGAATGCGGCCGTTGACAAGATCGACCGATTCGCGGATTACCTCCGGCAACGGGGCATCATCACCAACGTACGCCGCAGCCGGGGCAAAGACATCGATGCCGCTTGTGGCCAATTGGCCATTAAGGAAAATGCCGTGACGACAACCTGATTGTTCATGGGCATCAAACGATACTTCAACGATTTCACCGCGCTCTTCTTCGCGCAGGCCTGCGCAGGGTGTGACGCGCCTTTGGTAGATGGCGAAAAGCATATTTGTACTTCCTGCTGGTATCATCTACCCGAAACCCATGCCCACGAAGACCAGCATAACAGCAGTGCCCGACAGCTTTGGGGCAGGGTGCGTATCGAAGCCGTTGCTTCTTATTGGTACTTCCGCGAAGCCTCGCGGGTAAAACGGATCATCCACCACCTCAAGTACCGCAACCGTCCTGAAATCGGCACGGTTATCGGCCAGCGGTATGGCGCCATACTTGCGGATGCCGCACCCTTCAACCAGGCCGATGTCATCGTTCCGGTACCCCTGCATCCGAAAAAGCTCCGCAAAAGGGGGTATAACCAAAGTATGTTCTTCGCCAAGGGACTCGCCCATTCCATGCGGCTACCGGTGGTTGAGCACGGCATCATAAGGCGCCGCGCTACACAAAGCCAAACCCGCAAGAACCGCTACGAACGATATGAAAATATGTTGGAAACGTTTGAAGCAAACGATATCGGCGGGATTGCCGCCCAGCATGTGCTATTGGTTGACGATGTATTGACGACGGGTGCCACCCTCGAAGCTTGTGCCGGTACCCTGTTGGAAAACGGGGCGGCCAAGGTAAGTGCGGTTACCATCGCCAAGGCCCTGTAAAGGCGATGCCGACCCGGCAATGGGCGCAACTGTATGGCGATGTACCGGCGGGCACTTGCACCCCTTGCGGAAAATGCCACATGACGAAACGGAGACCAGCACGATCACCGCAAGTGCGAATCGCACAGTTGTGTCATATTTCATAACTTTCTTTCTTGGTTTCGGTTACGCCACCCAAAGCCGCTTCGGGTCGGTAAACGTTGTGTAACAACAGATAGGCAAATACACCCATCCCCGTTCCCACGGCGTCCGCAAAAAGATCCCATACCTCTGCCGAGCGGTATGTGAATACCTTCCATTGCAAAAGTTCCGTAAACAAGGCGAATAAGCTGGAGAAAATAATTACCTTGATGGAGATGTGCCATGAGGGCCTGAAGGTCGCTGCCCGTCTTATTGCCCCATAATAAAGCAACACCGTGAAAACAAAGAAAAAGCCCGTGTGCACCAGTTTGTCTATGCCGGGGAACTTCGGCACTTCATCTGTGGCTGCCGATGGCAGGCCACACAGCACCAATACCACCCCTGCCCACAATATCGCCCATATGTAATGCTTCATGTTTTTCCCTTTGCCAGCCATCGAGCCATTATAATGCCAAAAAGAAACGACATCCGCCCCGCGGGCGGATGTCGTCTTGGTATCAAGTGATGGATTACACCGCTACCTGTGCCTCGTAATCGGCAGCCGAAAGCAGCCCTTCCACCTCGGCAGCGTTGTTCAGCTTTACGCGCACGAGCCAACCTTCTCCATAGGGATCTTGGTTGACCAGCTCCGGTGAGCTGTCAATCTTATCATTGACCTCCAATACGGTAGCTGCAACGGGCATAAATAGATCCGACACCGTCTTTACGGCTTCCACCGTGCCAAACACCTCGTCTTGTGCCACGTCATCGCCCACCGTATTGACATCGATGAATACGATATCGCCAAGCTCGCGCTGCGCAAAATCGGTAATCCCGATAACGGCTTCTTCACCCGATACGCGGATCCATTCGTGATCTTTCGTGTACTTTAAATCTTTAGGAAAAGTCATTTGAATACGATTTGTTAACTAAATTCATGCATGCATCAGCGCCGAAGTTTACCGAAACGGCACCAGTGCCGGTTAAAACACCCTCCAAACTTAGATAAAATTGCTATTATAAGCAATATAAAAACCTGAGTTCGATTATTACTTGTTGCTCAGAGCGCTTTGGAAAGGGTCAGATTCAACCGGGAACGCCAAGCCGTGGCGGAATGAGATGACGGCATGCAATCACAAAAACACCTATCTTTAGGGCATTATGAATGTACATGTCGATAAACTATATGCAATAGCCAGGCAGCCCCAGCGATTGGTCATCGGCCTAATGTCGGGCACCTCCTTGGATGGTCTTGATATTGCGCTGTGCCGAATAGCGGGGAGCGGCACCGATACCGCACTTGAGCTTCTCCGGTTTGACACGAAAGCGTATACCGATGATTTCCGCGAACGGGTACGGCAGATTTTTGCCAAACGTACCATTGACCAGCAAGTGCTCAGCGGCCTCCATGCGCTCATCGGGCAAACCCATGCCACACTCGTAAACGCGGCATTGCGCGACTGGGGGATGCCTGCTGGCGATGTCGACCTTTTGGCGAGCCATGGCCAAACCGTATTCCATGCACCGCGGTCGCTTACCGGCACGGCCGACTATCCGAACAGTACGCTGCAGTTGGGCGATGGCGACCACTTGGCCGTTGGCACTGGCATCATAACCATCTCCGACTTCAGGCAGAAGCATATCGCCGCGGGCGGTGAGGGGGCACCGCTGGCTGCCTATGGCGACTATCTCTTGTTTACCGACCGCCATGAAACGCGCGTGCTGCTCAACATCGGCGGTATAGCCAACTTCACGATCCTTCCCGCCACGGGCAGCGGCAACCCCTGCTTTGCCACGGATGTGGGGCCCGGCAATACGCTGATGAACCAATATATGCTAGCAAATCTGGGTGAAGAGATGGACCGCGATGCCCGCTTGGCACTAACAGGTGCCGTAAATGGGCAACTGCTGGAAGCTTTGCTCAGCCATGACTTTTTTACTCTTCCTTTTCCTAAAACCACCGGGCCAGAGCTGTTTAATCTTGATTACCTTCGTGAAGCACAGCGAGCCAGCGACACCGAACGCCTTAGTAAGTCAGATGTGATGGCGACATTGGCCGCCTTCTCCGCTTCGGCCATCACCGCGGCCATCCTCCGGGCCGCGCAGGGATACGGCCATACCCATGTCTACATCAGCGGTGGTGGCCTCCACAACCCCTTGCTTGTGGACCGCATAACCCATGGTGTTAAAGGCATACCCGTCTCCTCTTTCCAGGATTTGGGGCTTCTCCCCGATGCGAAGGAGGCCGCCCTTTTTGCCCTGTTGGCCAATGAGACCGTAGCCGGAAAAGCCACCCATGCTACGGCGATACTGGATTCACCGGCGGTATGCATGGGGAAAATCAGCTTCCCCGCGTAGGTCACTCGTGGCCAAGGGCCTCATGGAGGAACAATTTGAAATCGTACATCCGGCGATAGGCCTTTAAAACGCGGTCCACGCCATCCGCTTGTTGCAGCTCGTCATCCGTAAAGGACTCGAACGCGGTGAAGCTTTTGAGTTTAAGCCAATCGATATAGGGATTGTCTTCACTGAACCCCACGGGCGGCCTCTTGAGCGTGTCTTGCATATCGAGCCGGCAATATTTTTTAAACGCCGGTTCGTTCACGATTGCCTGGAGATGGACTCCGTTGTAGTCTATCTCTTGCCGGATGGCCGTAAGGTGTTCTTTTTCCGGCCGCCAATATCCGGCTGCCGCAAAGCTATTGCCCGGTTGGATATGTATGTAATACTCGGGGCCATTCAACTTGCGGCCGGCCGTAGAAATCCCGGCACCCAGCCAGGTTTTGTAAGGCGTTTTATCCTTGCTGAAACGGGTGTCGCGATAAATCCGGAAAACACACTTCGATACGGGTATATCCGCGGAAATGTAGCGGTCCCATTGGGCGAGGCCATCGATCAGCCCGGCAGTGAAATCTTTCATGTTCTGCCAAGCGTGCTCATACGGGCCCCGGTGTTCCTGAAACCACTCCCTATCGTTGTTTTTTTTAATAGCCGAAAGGAAACCAAACGTGTCAGCATGTATATTGGATTGCATGATGCGATGTGTTTTTATAATCAATACGCCAATTCGAGAAATACGAGTACCGCCGGGGCAGCGAACAGCAGGCCGTCGAAGCGGTCGAGCACGCCGCCATGCCCCGGTAATACAGCACCGGAGTCTTTTACCTGCTGGCTACGTTTGAGCATCGACTCCACGAGATCACCAAAGGTGCCGAACAACGAAATAACCAAAGCCATCCCTACCCATTGCCAGCTTACCAGTACCGCAAAGTAGTGCGCCAGCACAAGGGCGGTTATGAGTGCCAGCAACACTCCGCCCACAAATCCTTCCCAGGTTTTGTTGGGCGATATGCGTTCAAATAGCCGGTGCTTGCCCAAGAACTTCCCTGCCAAGTACGCCCCGGTATCGTTGCCCCAAAGAATCAGCATGAACCCCAGCGGCAAACGATGGTCAAATGCTCCCGTGACAAAACCCAGCGAAAAAAAAGCGACAAACGGCAATACCACATACACCAAGCCCAGCAATGTGTAGGCGATACCACCGAAAGGCTTCCCGTTGTTCTGGTAAAGCGGTATGATAAAAGCTGCGGCAACTAACGGGATAAACAGCAGTAGGTAACGGGCATCGAAACCGACCAAGCGGTAACTGGCGAACAGCCCAAACCCCAATATGCCCAGCGCCAAGCCCACGAACCGGTTTGGCCGCCCACTATCGTCACCGACGATCCGGTAAAATTCCGCTGTGCAATAGATGCTAAGCAGGATGAAAAAACCTGCAAAAACATAACCCCCCAACAGCATGGAGGCGACCATAATGATGACAAAAAAGAGGGCTGTGATGGCGCGTGTCTTCATCGGTGGTTATTGTCCGCTGTCTGCATCTCCCATTTCCGCAATCAAGCCCGCCGCAAATGTTTCCTCCGATTCGTGGACGTATAGCTCCACCTGGCCAAACCGGTAAGACGAATCCTGCTTGTTCATCATCACGGCCGACACACCATGTTCTTCAAGCATCTGCTTGGTAATCTCTGCCCGAACGGAGTTGTCGGTACTGAATAGTTTAACCCATTGTTTTTCCATGGCGTCTTGTGTTTCTTTCCGTGGCCGTCTTATGGTATTGATAGAGCAGTACTCCTGTAAGTACGAAACTAATAAAATAAAGGTAGGAGGGGATTTGCTCGCCGAAGTTCATGTCGTCGAGCGACCTTCCTTGCCGTTGCAGGTAAAACGCGGATATTACCGCCGTGGCGTTGTTGATAAAATGCGCCAATACCGGTAGCCAAATATTCTTTCCCCACAGCAGTAGGTAACCGAACAGTGCCCCCAGCAACATCCGCGGCAGGAAACCATAAAATTGAAGGTGTATGGCACTGAATACGAGGGCGGTGGCCCATATGGCCGCATGCGGATTGCGGAACCACCGCATTAGGATGCCCTGTACGCACCCACGGAAAAGGAATTCTTCGCCGATGGCGGCAATGACCGCCACGATAAGGAGGTTGGTGAAAAGCCCCCCATACGTCGTATCAGACAGGAATATCCGAGTCAGCTGTTCGAGTTCGGCTTCTTTTGCCTTCATCCAGTTTTCCAGTCCCGACAACGCTTCGGGCAGCACCAATCGCTCATTGAGCTTAATGGCTTGCTCGAAAATAGGAGCCGAGAAAAACATAATGCCTATCATGATAAACCACAATTGTGGATTGACGGGTGCATGGAAGTTGAGGTAACGATGGCGACGCTTCTCGATAACGCCCATCAGCAATGCGGGGAACACGAACATGCCGATGCTCGAACCAGCCTGGACGATCTTCAGGAGGTTAGCATTGGATAGATCGCCCGTCAGGAGCCCTTCTACGTTGCTGAGGCCGGCCGATCCATTCATCACCGCCAGCCCGATGAACATCGAGAGCATACCGAATACGATTGCCCCCGCGAAAACCAGCGCCAGCAGCAGGATCAATGATGTAATGGGATGGTTCTCTCCAGGTTGCTGGAGTTCTTCCCGGAACGCATTATGCTCGGTCATTGGGCATGCATTAATTTCGGGATGAAGATACGGATTGCCGCTGACACTCGGAAACAGGGGGAGGAATTAGCTACCTATCTCCGGCCAACCGGATACGGATCGTTTCACTCGCTTGTTTCATCGTCCACCGTGGGATACGCAATTCTATCCGCTTCAATCCCTTGATCTGCCGATCCAACGCTAACGGCGCCGGGTCTAGTGAGACAACGGAAAACCGGAGGCCGGGGTGCGACAGGTTTTCAACGCGTAGCGACTTGCCATCCTGTCTCAACAATGCTCCGTCAGGCTGGATGACCACGTCGGCCGTCGTCATCAGTTGCCAGACCACTTCTTCCGTTTTCTCAGACGGGGATATTTCATCTTCTATCAACAACGACGTAGGGCTGTCTTTCACAAACCTGCGCTGGGCCGAAGCCAACAGATCGCCGAACGCCGCGGAGAGGTCAACGGTCGCCTCCGGCATGGCACCGTCTTTGAAGTCCTTTATGGTAGCCATTCCATCAACTTGGTGCAACTGGCCGTTTACAGTGAGGGTGCTATGGCCGAAGTTATTTTTGGTCAGCAATGTCCAGCGTTGGCTGTTCTGGCTTTTCCCCCACAACTCAAAACCCGTTTTCTCGAGCTCTTCGTAGCTTTGGTTGCCGGGATCGATCACCCAACGTACACCATCCAATTCAAACACAAACGAACCACCGTCCATATTGCCGTGGTTTACCGTACCGCGGCCACCCTTCCCCCCGAAATAATATTGATGGGAGTCATCAGTACCTCCGGTGAAAAACACCACCGGGTTGGATCCGCCGCCTTTCCAGGCGGTCGGGATGCTACCCTCGGCTTCCTCTTCAAACTGGGCTAGCCACACTAAACCCGCTCCCGCCAGCCTCGACAGGCGGCCCATGTCATCCACCGGCTGTAGAAATCGATCCCGCTCAAAATAAGCGGCATTCCCTGTGCGTTTAGCGAACCACGCCAGCACGACATCGCCGTTCTGCCCCCGGCGGTCACCGCAATCTGCGAAATTGTAATACATTCCCGAAGGTGCTTTGGTGAGCACCCTAAACGTAGCGCTCTCCAGAAACCCCGGGAAATCCCCATACCCAAAGTCTGTGCCGAAGGCGCTTTCCAGCATCGCAATGGTTATGACGGAGAAGCCCGTCCCGTAATCCCAATAGGTTGACCCTTCCGGATAAATACCGCTCGGCATGTATTCGTGGAGGGCGTTGGGTAACCCATCGAGTGCCCGGTGCAAAGTTTTTGCCGCTAACTCGGGATCTCTTTCGGCAATAGCGATGGATGCCGCAATCATTCCACCGTTGCACACCTGGTTCCAGTTGTTGTTGCCGTAAGCCCACCAGGCATTTTTATTTTCCGTTGGCCAGCTCGGCATGATGCCTTTTTCAATAAGCGCCTTCTCGGCCTCTTCAATGGTGGCTTTAGGTAGGTCTCCAGCGGTCCAATCGAGCGCAAGGGCAACTGCCAACGCCATCTCGCCTACATCCAGGTAGTGCGATGGGTTCCAATCGGAAAACCGACAAACGGCCAGCACTTCGTCATTGATGCGTTGTAGTATGGCGGGATCCTTTTCGATACGGTATACCATACCCAGCATATTTACGCGACGTAGCATTTCCCTAGAAACAGAAAGTAACCGCCGACCGATTTTCTTACGTTCCAGCAATGGTTCGTCGGGAATTGCCGAAGCGTCATGTTTAATCGCCTTATACATATTTTGTATAACCGGATCGGTTTTCAGCTGTTGTTTCAATCGCTTCTCAATGTCACGGTTGAGCACTAGCCGCGGCTGTGCTTTCCGCAGGTGCCTTTTTACATACCTTACATCGATGGGATTTTGTAATTTCGGGCCATCTTCGGTACCCGTCTGCGCATCCGTGGTAAAAGACACCGATGCGAACAACAGCAAAAAAAAGAACAAGCGATAAACGGGGCGTTGTGTTTTAGTATCCATGGGTTTGCATTTTAATGAGCTAATAATTGTTTGTATCGAATCAAAGCCTCTACATAATAATAGTCGGCGTACGACAGTGGCACATCGATTTCACTGTTGCCCGGAAAATGTCCGGTTGAATGCATCAGGAGAAATCCGCCGTTCGTGCCGGTAGCTGCTTTATATGCAGGCGAAGAAAGGCTGGTGAGGATATGTTCCGCCGCTTGGAGAAAGCGTTTGCTTTCCTTGCCCTTGACCATACCCGATAGTTCAAGCAGTGCCGATGCCGTAATAGCCGCGGCCGATGCATCGCGCGGCACGTCGGGGCCGGAGACGCTATAATCCCAGTAGGGAATGCCATCCGCCGGGAGATTGGGGTGGTCCAGTATGAAGGCTGCAATCTTCCGGGCCTGATTCAGGTATGCTTTATCTTGGGTGTCGCGGTACATCATGGTGTATCCGTAAAGACCCCAGGCTTGCCCCCGCGCCCAGGCAGATTCATGGTGGGCACCCTGGTGGGTATGTTTGTTGCGCACGGCTCCGGTCTCGGGGTCATAGTCGATAACATGGTACGAGCTATTGTCTTTCCGGAAGTGATGTTTCAATGTGGTGTTGGCATGTATTCTTGCTATGTCTGCATATTTTGAATCGCCTGAGATGCGCGATGCCCAATTCAAGAATTCGAGGTTCATCATATTGTCGATAATCACTGGAAATTTCCATTTATCGCCATTATGATCCCAAGAACGGATGCAGCCCACCGTAGGATTAAAGCGGGATGCTAGCGATTCCGCTCCCGTAAGCAGGATGTTTTGGTAATATGTGTTATCGGTAAGCCGCAGTGCATTGCCGAAGCTGCAATAAAGCATGAAGCCGAGATCGTGTGTCCCTTTGTTGTCTTTTTCTTTTTCCAATAGCTGAAGCCGCTTCTCCGCTTCGGCCAGAAGGTCTGGCTCCCCACTGTATTCATAAAGATATAAGAGCGTACCCGGGTAGAAGCCCGAAATCCAGGAATTACTTTTCGCGGTAACCAGCGTCCCGTCGGATTTATTAACGGTACGGGGCAGGACGCCTGCCGGCACCCTTGCGATTAGGGTCCTGTATTGGGCGACGGCATCGTTCATGTTCTTGTCTACAAATGCATCCGTTAAGCCCAACTTACCTTGTTGGGCATTCAACGATGTGGCCATGGCAAGGGCCAATCCGAGACCCACCATCTTTTTCATTGTTTGTCGGTATATCATGTTGTCATTTATTTACCAAAAGAAGCTTCCTGTCGCCCGGCGGAAAGGGCGCCGCACGATGCAAGCGCTGGGCAGCCAATGTGCCCGGCTGAACAAGAAACGTATCAGCAATTTTGGGGACAGTACCCAACCGGAGTGACTTTCCCGCGAGTGTGCCTCGGGGGAGCTGTACGGTGAGTGTGGTGTCGACCCCTGTGGCCAGTTGCAATCGGAATGTAATTTCCGCTAATTTACGGGTCGGATCGGCCACGGTGATGCCTTCCAACCCTTTTTCGCCGGACTTTATCATGAATAATGCCGGTTCCTGCGTTTCCAAACGCACACCTCCGGGGAACGCTACCTTACCGGGCTCGTAAAATACCGCATAGTGAATACCCAACTGCCTATTCGAAACCGCTTGCAATTTCCGGGTATTACTCACTACTTCCGTCGGTTGTTGCCGTGCATATATCCGTGTTTGCGATTCGCTTGCAGCGGGCAATACGATATATGCATAGGTTGCATTCGTTGGATGTATACCGTGATCGATGGCCAAAGTGAAGATGTTTTGCGTAATGGGGTCGTCCGTCGCATGGTCTTGATGACTGATGCTTCGCCAAGTGCCGGTGGATTTTCCTTGCCGGAGCCAGATGGGATTTGCATTTAGGACAATGTATCCGGTACTATCGTGATTAATCCACACGGGGCCCTGGATTTGTTGTTCCTTCTCGCCTGTTTCACGTTGGCCGTTCACCCAAACGGGGCCATTGGACAGGGACTGGTTCAGGGTAGTCATCACCGGTTGTTTCGCCGTTGACGTGATACCTGCGCCGAGGCAGACAATCTCATCGTCGAAAAAAAACCATGATTTGTGGGCTTTAAGCCCGGAGTGGGGGCTAAGAAGGTCGAAGGTGGCGGCACCGTATTCGCCATCGGACACACCGCCAACGAAAGCTGTCGTCCCCTTCTTCACCAAGCTATCCCAATGAGGGAACGTATCGACCTGTACTACCGTGGTGCCCGGGATTTTCCGCCAATCCCACGACGGGTATATATTGAGGTATTCGCGGCCGGTACGGGATATGAATTGGCTCCCTTCCGCATAAAAATGGTTCTTGAGGCCCTCTTCATTATAAGGGGATTCGATATTGTTCGAACGGTTGGAGTACATCCGTACGGATGCAAAGTACGTGGGGCGTTGATGGGAATGGTAATGCGAATACCAGAAATATTGATTACTACGCAGGTCGGGATGCTCCAGTTCATCCTTCCGATAGTCACTGATGCGCGCCAGTTGCTCGGCGGTATCGTCCCCGCGGTAACCTGCCGAAGACTTCCTGGAGACGTCGCGGTTTTTGATCCCGGGATCATCAAAACGACCAAAAGGCATGGCTTTGCGTATTCCGTCGAGGTAATAATCGATCACCAATGCAATGGCACGGGGCTCGAATGCAAACCGGGTGCCGCGTACGAGGTCTGCCCAGTACGCAAATGAGCTTGCGTATTGACGGCCGTACGACAGTGTGGATGGCACACCGTCGGTTCGGTGGTGGAAACTCATGTCGGGTTTAATACCGCGGTCTTCTGTTACGTAAATCTGGTCGGCCATGGTTTTAATGGCCCGCGCGAAAGCAGCCGTGTCTTGCCGGACCAGTTCGGTCACCGCGTTAATGGCTGCCATTTTGATGAAATCGCCACCCGGACGCGCTCCGAAAGCATCAAAATTGGAGCGCGATGCAATGGCGAGCCCCGCCGCAAGCTCGTCGGCGTCTAGGTCGTCGCGCATCAGCAATAGGATATTGGCCATTGCATTCGGTGTACCAATTTCGTTCCACCACCAGTTTTCACAACGGTAGTCTTTTTGTAGCCAATGGTGAAAGGCCGCCTTGAACGTGGTTAGCAGCTCTATATTGTGCGTAAAAATGCCATCGGCTTGGTTATACGCTTTGGCCATGGTCAGCAGGTTTGCTAGATGGGTGCGGTGTTCGAACCCTGTTCTGCTTGTGTCCTTATAGTCGATCGAAGGCCACGTACCGTCCGGGGCCATTTTGGCCATGATCTGTTTGGTATGTTCGGTGCTTACAGGCATATGGAGCAAATCCGTTCTTAACCGCCCGCGAATGATCTCGAAATCTGCGGCAGGCTGGGCATAGCCCCTCGAAATAACCAAGAGGGCAACACAGGCCACCATATGCAGGCTCCGTTTTCGTGTAGCTAGCCAATCGGTTGCACCTGTTTTACAATAAGCGATACGCATAAACGTTACATTCCACATGATAAAATTAGCTTGCCGATACGTGGGGCTTTTACCAAAAAAGGAACGGGCTTTACAAGGCTTGCGGCGTAAACACCTCCATCACCACGCCACGGTCACGTACAACAAATGTGTCGTTAGCTTCGTAGGTATGGGTACCGTCCGACACGGTGTAATTGACTTCCAATCCGTTGCGGGATTTATTCCCCCACGAATACGCATCCTTTTTAAACTCACCGGTTCCGCTGACCGTATAGGCAGCACCTTCAGGTGCCGACACCGTACACGCATTGCCGTCGAAATCAAGTTGTAGATTCAACGTGCCCTCCATCAACTCCGATTGGAAAGGGACGCTTATGGACGTTTGGTATCTTCCTGTGGTAACCAGTTTCGCGGTAGCGTTCTGCTCCACGAATTCGGCGCTATACGTGCGCTGCTCCACTGTTGCGCCGGCACCGTCTTTTACGGTACAATCGCCATAATGGAAATAGGTGCCGTGGAATTCATTGATATACTTGATGCCAAACATCGTAAAGTTCTTGGGGGCTTCGTCCCAGTCGCCCGTAAACCTGAGATCCGCATCGGGGCGCGATGTACGTCCATTGAGTATGGTATCCACATCGTTAGAGCCGGTCAGGCGGATGGGGATAACGTAATTCAGGCCAATCGCATCCGCATCCTCGAAAAATGCATCAGTAAGCTGGACGGTGATACCGCCGTTCATTTCCCCTTTGGGAATCGTAACCTGGCTTTCGGAGCTGAGCGTATAGTAAGCCCTCGGTAACGCACGTATCGGGTCCTCGCTTCCGGCGAAGATCACCTGATCACACAGGGATTCGTCGACCTCAAAATCGAATACGCGATTTTTGTTGTTTTCATACACCCCGCCCATGGCCACTGAAATGACGAAACGATGGGCATTGTCGTTGGTGTTGTCGTAGATGTCGTCACCCAACACGAGGGTCCGTACGGGAAACTGGTAAGGGAAATATCCCGATGTATACTCAAAATCCGGGAACGTAGGCTCGCCATTCTTACAGCCAGCGACCGCTATTACGATACAAATAATTAAAAGAAACCGTTTCATTACCAACCGTTGTTTTGTTCAAATCCAAATTTAACCACTTCCCGTTGCGGGATGGGACCGTAGTGCATGTAATCATTGTCATAGCTCCGTGCTTCGACGGTGAAATAGGAATAACTATCCCCCTCGATACGCACGCCTCTGGCGGGCTCTGTCAGGTCGGCCATCCAGCGACGTAGATCCCAAAACCGAAACCCTTCGAAGCACAATTCCAGCCGCCGTTCGTTGCGGATAAGTGCACGCATCCCGTCTTTGTCGGCGATGGAGGCTAGGTATGCATCAGGCTGTTCAATGCCTGCCCGTTCGCGAATCGCAGCAACCACATCCCGGGCACTGAAGCCTGCGATACTTCCGTCGGGGCCCCACGCCTCGTTGGCGGCCTCAGCAAAAGAAAGGAATAATTCCGTATAACGGATGTGTGTATTGAAATGCTTTTGGTTGGAAGGTGAAGCGGGATCCACATTCACGTCTTCGCGCAACAGCTTTTTCAGATAATAGCCGGTGCGCGTAGATGTCTGCTGTTGATCCAACCCATCTTCACCATCTGAACTGGCGCTGGTATTGATGGTCTTACCCTTCAATTGGCTACCGTTGTAAACGATATACAGCGACAGGCGGGGATCCCGGTTTTCATATGGGTTTTCTTCGTCGTACGCACCCTTGGGATCGTCGATCGGAAATCCGTTAGCCATCGGAAACGCATCGACCAAATTCTGTGTCGGGTTAATGCGGCCGCGTCCGTAAAGGGAGGGCGGGAAATTATCGGCCTCGCGCGCGTTGTTGTTATAGATAGGTCGGCGCCAAAGGATCTCTTGCAAGTCCAGCCGGTTACCCGTCGTGATGTCGGCGTCGTCTACCTGCGCTTTCAGGAAAAAATGATGGCCGTTCTGGTCAAGTCCGTCGACACCTCCGATGTCATTCAGTAAGTCTGCGAATGCATTGGCCGCATTTTCCCAAGCCGCAACATCATTATCCGGATTGAAGGCCGGGCTGGCGGCCAACAAGGCGAGGCGCGCCTGCATAGCCAACACATGCCTGCCGCTCATCCGTTGGAGGGCAAAGTCGCCGAACACTTCGTTGTATACCTCTACCGCGATGCCGTCAAATCCTGCAGGTACGACCCCGACTTTTCCGTAATCCGTGGGCAGGAACGTGAGTGCCTTATCAAAGTCAGCATTGGCGCTATTCACAAATGACTGAAAGTCAGCCCTTGGCGCAGCGAACTGTTCTTCGGAGGTAAGGAACTCATCGTAAACGGGGGTACCCAGCAGCTGCCCTCCCGCTGGACCACCATGGTTCCGCAACAGGAAATATTTAAATAGTCCCCTTAGGGCATAGGATTCGCCCTTGAACTTGCGGATATAAAGCTCCGCGATGTCGGGGTTCGTCCATTTCCAGGGAACGCTGTCTACAACGCCGAGGAATTGGTTTATATAAAGAATTGCCCGGTTACAATCGTCCCATAGGTTCTGTGGGTTATAGCTTGCCGACCATTCACCGGTAGCTATACGGAGATAGTCATTGAACCGATCGTTAGAGACCGCATCGTCTGTTGCCACATCATCAAACGGGTATTCATTGGTGGGTATCAACGTATACGCCGTTATGAGCAGTCCTTCTGCAAAAGCAGGGTCATCATATACCCTATTCAGGGTGTTGTGGTTGTCATTTTCGGGTTCCAAAAGGTTACATGATTGCAGGAAGAGGACTGCTATCATTACCCGAGACAAAAAGATATATAATTTACGTTCCATTTTTTGTCTTTTTAAAATTGTGCCTTCACGCCGATTGAGAAGGTCCGGTAATAGGGTTCGTTGCCGGTCCGCGTTTCCCGAATCTTGCGGTTTTTGGCGAATTGATAGACGTCGTTTGCATCCACGAACAAGTTCAAGCCTTCCATGAGCAGTCGTTTTGAGAACGCTTCCGGAAAACGATAGGTAAACTGTATCTTCCGTATTTGGAAGAAGTCATTGCTATATAGCCAGAAGCTCGATCGGCGGAAATTGTTATTATTGGTTTGCGTGCTTAACCTGGGGTAGGTTGCCGTCGCTGCGGTTTCGGGGGTCCAGCTGCCTATCACCGCCTCTGAGTATTTTTTGTTTCCGTCAATCCAGAAATAATCCCCCTCGCGGAAGTTTTTCGCGCCCCATTGCCCAGAACCCAGCATGTAGAGGCTTACATTTTTGTAACCCACCTGCAATTGTAGCCCGCCGGAAAGTGGCGCCTGCCACCGGCGCAGGTAGACCTCGTCGTTCACATCGACAATGCCATCGTTGTTCTGGTCTTTATATTTGATATCTCCCGGATGGGGGGTGCCGAAAGATTGGGCAGGGCTATTATCGATCTCCGCTTGATCACTGAAGAAACCGATGGCTTCCAAGCCAAATGTAGCATCCACGGGGCGCCCGGCACGGTACTGGTAAGTATCGTCGTAGACTTCGTCTACCACCAAACGTTCCGATGTTATATACAGGGCGTTTACACCGGCATACAGACGCCAATCGCCAAATGACCGTTGCAGATTGATACCCAATTCGGCTCCTTTGTACTCATCTTCGCCAAAATTCTCGTAAGGTATGAAATTCGTATAAAAGCTTGGGTATTGCGTTGATGGCCTGACAATCAAATCGGTATACCGATCGTAGAATAAGTTAGCTTCCACGCCCAAGAGATTTGCAAAAAACCGTCCTTCTATCCCGAAGTTAACTTCCTTGCGCTTGGCAAAACCAAGGTTAGCGTTACTTGGCCAGCTGGATATGACACCGCTCCGGCTACGCGACCCTTCATACCAATTATAACTTCCCGAGGTGGTATAGCGGCTGTCGTAATAATAGAAATCCCCGACAGGGATATCCGAATTGATGTAACCACCGGTTAACCTTACCTTTAACCAGTCTACCCAGTCTGCGGAAGCCATGAAGTCTTCTTTGCTTACCACCCAGCCGAGGCCGAAAGTCGGCGACAATCCGAGGCGGTTGCCATCGGGTAATTTCACGGAATTGACATAGGCCCCGCTGAAATCCACGAGGTATTTTTCTTTGAAGCCATAAGTAACCTGTAAGCCAAGATGGGCTTGTTTCACGCCTTGGAAACTCGTCTGCAGGTTACCCGGTTCCTTAAAGCTACTCCCGAAGCCGATCAAGTTAGCGGATACACGATGGTCTTGGTTAAACAGTCGGTCGTACGCCAGCATGCCATAGAAACCAAAGCGCCGTTTGAACGTACGGGTACCGATATCCAGTGAGCCCGGCCTGGCATCTGTGCCATGTTGGCGCAAAGATAAAATCCGATCTTCATTTTCCGCCCACACCGGTTCGTACACCGAGAACTCATTATTGATGGCCTGGTTATACAGCAAGTAATAATCGAAACTAATATTGGTGTGGAGGGAAAGCCCCTCCGTGATACTACCTAGGTCGAAATTAATCCGGTTATTGAAAAGGAATTTACGATCTACGCGTTCGTTTCTCCCACCGGAGTATCCATACCCTACCGGCGTTGTTAGGAAATTCGAGGTACCACTCAACAGATAAAGTCCGTCGATGTCATTCTTACGGCCTTGTAGAAGTGGGTCATCGGGGTCGATCAACTCGATGGGAAGCAACGGTGCATACTCATGTGGACGCTCGGTGGCGGCACTGCTCCAGAAGTTACCCCGTTGCCCCCGGTCGCTGGCAAAATAAGCGGCCGCGTCTACCTGCGTAGACACCCACTCCGCGACCTTGAGGTCCACGTTACCCCGCACATTGAACGTATTGTACCTCGCCTTGCTCCAGTCGCCGAAATCAATCAAGCTTCCCACGGAATTCCATCCCATATTGGCATAGTAATGCGCGTTTTCGTTTCCGCCCGAAAATTCTCCCAGGAAATCGAAATAAGGCTTCGTACCCCGAAGGTAGTCCGCAGAATAATAATCATTATCCGGATACCGGTAGCGGTTACCGTTACGGAAGTTGTTGATTGTCTCTTCGTCGAACTGTTCTCCTAAACCATCATTTAGCCGAGCCTGGTTGTAGTAGGCCATGTAGTCGGTTGCGTTGAGGTATCGGGGAAGTTCCAACGGTGTTGACATGCCGTAATTGATGGCAAAATTGGCATGTTGCCTGTTGTCTGCCTGACCCCGTTTCGTAGTCATCAGCACGACGCCATTAATCGCTGCACTCCCATATAAAACGGCAGAGTTGACATCTTTCAGTACGGTAATGCTCTCGATTTCCGATAGTCGTATGTTCTCCACATCCCGTGGTAACCCATCAACGATAAAGAGTGCGTTGCCCGACTGGGTGCCCGTACCGGTGAGGTCAGAGATATTGATATTAATGCCGAGCCCGCGGATATTGGTCGAGCCCAGCATGCCCAACGTCCGTCCATTAAGCACGTTGTTGGTCCAAATCGTATTGTCCTTCTTGTTGACATCAACGGCATCCACGACGGTCACGGCGCCCACGACCTGCTCGGGCTTTGCCCGCCGGAAGGCGATGTGGATGTCATGCTGGGTTGCAGCTGTATCGTTTTCCTGTGCAATGGCTGGCAACCCGATAACCGCAAGTGTTACCCAGGCGGTTGCCCTCTTCCATCGAATAATGTATTTTCGGTTCATCAATCTTCAAATTTAGATTTACTACATCAATCCGTTTACCATCCCGGGTTTTGCGGGAATCCTTCATATTGGGTGGTAAAACGCACCTGTATCGGTAACCAATTATGTTTCTTCTCTGCCGTGCGCCGTACCACTACCCGCTCGCGGATGTTGATGGGCTTGCCATCGCTTCCGCGGGCAAAATCAATCGCCGTTTTATCGAGGTACCTCGGATCATCGTTTCGGTTCCACCGCCGGAGATCGCAGAAGCGTGCCCCTTCGAAGTTTAGTTCTACTGCCCGCTCGCGCACGATCTCTTCAAAGAATGCCTCGTTTGTCGCCGTGTATTTATCGGCGATGTTGGGAATCTGGGCGCGGTTCCGCACGACATTGATGGCTGCTTCGGCTGTCATGGCGTAGTTGTTGGCCGAGGCTTTGGGCGTTCCGCCTGGGCTGAACAGTACTGCTTCGGCATACATGAGATAAATATCCGCTAACCGAAGGTACGGCACATACGCCTGGAGTCCACCTGCACGGGAAATCGTCAGTTCGCTGCCCATGGGTGAATAGCGTTTGGCATAATACCCGGTTACACTGGGGGGGCTGATTTGGGAGCGATGCCGGCCCCCATTGTAAAGTTCTGCAAAACGATCCGGGCCGGACTCATTGATAATTTGGTCGCCATCTTTCAGGATATCTTTGTAGAACCGGGGTTCGCGCCCCGTCCACGGGTCGTTTGGATCGTATCCCGACGCTGGATCGTCAATGGGGAGGCCATTGGCCATTGCGTAGTTTTCTGTATTATTGTGCGTAGGGACATCGGCACTACTGCCACTATTCAGGCCCAGCGAAGAGGGGACAGTGGCACCGAGCGTCGACCACCGTACGCGGCCGCGGTCGTAAATGGTTGGCACCATGATGCATTCGTCACCTCCCGGTCGTTCGTTATTCCAGCGCCAGAAATTATCGGTCCACGAATCCCAGCTCTGCATTTTGTAGGTGCCTGTTTCGTCGGCCAACTGCAACAGCTCGCCGAATGCTTCGGCGGCCTGCTTAGCCAACTCGGGATTGAAACTGTCGGTTCCTGTGGCCTCTTCATTGATCATTGGGCTTGCGGCATACAGCAGCGCCTTGCCGAGGTAACCGAGTGCATGGAATTTGTTGATACGGTCGCGGTTATGCCCCAGCGTTCGTTGCCCGGGGCCGGATTGATCCCAGTGAATAGGTAATATATTGGCCGCTTCGCGGAAATCCGCTGCCATCAGGAGTGCGCACTCCTGGAAATTGAGCCTCCGGAACTCATCCGTGGTCAGCTCCTCTGATGCGCCCAATGCCCGGGTGACGTAAGGCATACCGCCCCAATACCGCGCTAGTTCGAAATAGAACCATCCCCGGAAGAACAACGCCTGACCGCGCAGGTGGTCCCGCTCTTCCTGCGATCCTTGGAAAAGCCCTTCCTCGTCTAGTTTGGCGAGTGCCAAATTGGCTTTCCGAATCCCATACCATGCATATTCCCATATCCGCTTCGTACGCGAATTATTATCCCGTGTGTTCACGGATTGACCATAGAAATAGCCATGGTTCCCCCAGTAGTTGCCGTTATCGAAGGCGTAAGGGCTGTTGTTCAGGGTTTCGTCTGCGAACAGATATTGATTCCAAGCCCCTCCCTTATTGGGGTCCATAATGCAATTATACAATTCCTCTACAAACCCCTGGAAGCTGATGAAATTCCCAAAGACATCCTTTTCGGAAATATCGGCTTCGGGGGCTTTATCCAAATAATTCTCGCACGAGGTAACCATCAAGGCGATGAGTACCCAAAATCCCCGTAGGAAGCGTGCGCTGTTTCTTGTTACTGCTGTTTTCATTCGAAAATAATTTTTCTTTAAAGACGCGTCGGGCCTGCTTTTCCGTCAAAGCATCAAAAGGAAACATCTATGCCCGCATTAAACCTCCGCATGGTGGGATACGCGCCCTGCGTATCGCTTCCTCCGCTATATGAACCCTCCCGGTCGTCCGGCAGGTCAGACCAGAAAAATAAGTTCGTTCCGTTCAAGAACAGCCGAAGGTTGTCCAAGCCCATCCGCTTGAGCCATCCATTGTTTCCGAATGAATAGCCCACTTCTACGTTCTGGAGGCGCAGAAACGAAGCGTCATAGACGTAATAATCACCGACGTTCTCTGCCTGTGTCTTCCAGCGCGGCAGGAATGAACCCGCGTTGGGGTTGTCTTTAGACCAGTAGTCTACTACGTGCCCAAACACGACATCGGTATCGTAGTTGAAATTGTTGAACCCGATATAACGCGTGGCATTGGTTACACCGTAGAGCCGAGCCATGAAGTTGAACCTTTTATAATCTAACCCGATGGTGAATGCTGCAGTATTTTGCGGCGTACCGGAATAGCCAATGGGTGCGGCGTCTTCGCTAGCCTTGATGATCCCATCGGCATTAAAATCCAACAGATTGTAATACCCCGGCAACTTCTGCATATCATTGGTTTCGGTAGGCACACTAGCGTACACCTCATCCCAGTTATTATAAAAACCGGTGTTTATCAACGATTTGCGTTGATCTATGGGATACCCTTCAGCCTTTATGTGACTGTATTGCAAGGGCGGGTCATCGCGAAATATTGCCTTATTTTCGTTGTGGGTGATCGCAATCTTGGCCCAAAGCGTCGTCGAAGGAGTGAACCGCTTGTTCACGCCCACCTCCAGTTCATAGCCTTTCGATTTTACGTGGCCCAAATTGGCCGCTGGTGGCGTCGCCCCAAAGAAAGGCGGGATATTGCGGCTTCCCCCGGCAATAAGGATGTTGGTTCGGTTTTCATTGAACACATCGGCAACGATGGTGACCACGTTGTTGAACAGGTTCAAATCCAAGCCGAGGTTCTGCTTGGTTGCCGTTTCCCAATGGACATCCGGGTTCCCAATAGACGACTCCCGATAAAAGGTATAGGGGCTCGATCCATTGGAGGCGTTGTTAAGCCTTGCGGCCCCACCGAACGCATATTGTGACGAATAAAGCCAGCGCCCGCCGCCGCTGTCATCCCCTACCACACCGATGCTGTAACGGAACTTGAGCGCATCTACCCAGTCTACGTTGAAAAATGGCTCATTGGATAAGTACCAACCCAGGCCGAGGGAAGGGAAGAAGTCAAACCGATAGCCCGGTCCGAATTTCTCAGAACCATTATAGGCGCCGTTAGCTTCAAAGAGATAACGTGTCTTATAGTCATAGGTAGCCCGGAACACCCAATCCTCCCGATAGGTTTTGAACGCACTGCCCCTTGCCGATTCTTCCCGCTGGAACAATCCCATGGCCGTTATATGATGGTCGGCAAAATTCCGCGCATATTTCAATTGTGCGCGGTACATCATGCGGCGCGTAATCGGGATAAACCCGATCCAATTGGAATTTCCAATCGTTTCCTGACGGATGGTCCACGGACGGATAATCCAATCGTATTCCTCATCGCTGATGGGCAGGTACATCGTATATTCGCTCGGGTCTTGGTCAGGGCCTTTATAAAGCATCGGGTAAATCTGTTTGTAGGCCACGTTGGTCGACGCCTCACCGGGCCTTACGTGATTGGTCACGTCGAATATCCCGCCTTCGGATCGTACGTTGTTATCATAAAAAAAAGATCCGACAGCACTTAGCCCTTCGGTAATGAACCCAAGGTCCTGCTCCAAATGGAAGTCCGAATTCAGCTCGGTATAACGAGCCTGCCTTATGCCGAGATTGTATGCCACGGCCAATGGGTTGACGGTGTTGTTTCCACCCTCTTGATACGCGCCCCAGCGGCCATCCGAATACATCGGAAGGAAGAGGTTGGGAGCAAGGCCGTAAACGGACCGCCACATCCACGCATCGGCACGACTTGTGCTGCCCTCGTTATTATAGTTTGTGTTCTTTTGGCCGTAAAATCCCGCGAGATTAACTTTCATTTTGGTCCGTTCGGTGAAAGCAACATCAATATTGCTGCGGAAATTAAACCGGTCAAAGTTGTAGTTTGGCTCATATCCCTTGCCGTTATCCATATTCTGGAACATATCGCCCTCATGCAGATACGCTAGCGATCCAAAATACTGGACCATTTTGCTACCACCACGCGCGTTCAGGGTAGCCTTATGCGAAAAACCAACGTCTTTGAACATCGCCTCCTCCCAATCCACATTGGGGTAAATCTCGGCATATTCGGCAGATTGAGGTAGTTGGTAACGCTGGACGATTTCATAGGGCACATAGCTGTTCCATGATGGCTCATTGAGTACGCCTTCGCGTTCGATGATCTCGTTCTTGGCCATCATGGCGGCATATGAATCTAACTTCTCCGGTAGTTTGGACACCGCCATACCCATAGCCGTATAGTTAAAATTAAGCTGGGTCTTCCCTTCCATCCCTCTTTTTGTGGTAATCAAGATAACGCCGTTGGCACCCTTTACACCGAATACCGCTGTTGCAGAGGCGTCTTTTAATACGGATATACTAGCTACTTCGTTGACATCGATATTATTCATTGACCGTTCGACGCCATCTACCAAGATAAGGGGCTGACCACCGTTCCAGGTATTCTTGCCACGGATAAAGATGCTGGTTGCGCTTTCCCCGGTAGTGACGCCGCCTGGCTCGCCCGAGGAGGTGAGGGTGGCCACGCCCGGCAATTGCCCGGTGAGTGCCTGTGCGAGGTCAGGTTGGTTTCCTTGCCGCTTCAACTCTTTGTCTGTGGCCTGTACAATGGAGCCGATGACACTTTCTTTCTTCTGTTGCCCGTATCCCACCACAACCACTTCGCCAAGTATTTCCTGGTCTTCCTCCAGCGTGATGTCGATAAAGTCGTTGTTGCCCACGGTCACTTCTGCCCGCTTGTAGCCTACGGAAGTCAACGTCAACACATCGCCCACACTGACTCTATCCAACGTAAACGCTCCGTTATCATCGGTGGTGGTCGTGTTGTTACTGTTGCCAACGGCAACCGTGACACCGGCTAACGGCGTTCCATTCGAGTCTTTAACAATACCTTTGATCACTTTTTGCATTTCGCCGGCCATCACTTCCCCCCCTGCCAGACAGGCGAGCACCAGCAATAGTATAGACGACAGCAGGCACTTTTTAAGCCAACCGCAACAGCAATACATTTTTTCGTAATAGGTTTTTCTCATAATTTGATTATTTAAAACACAACATGTGATGTATGCCAACAAGGTGACGCAACAAATGTCAAGGCGGAAAAAAGACAAACGTTTCCATTATCTATTGCACTAAGTGTACCCTATTAAAAAAGCGGTCAACGTAAAAATTCGCCGGACAGCCCATGGTCCGAATCCCTGCTTACAACCGTTTTACTAGAAATTTATATGATTCAGTTAAGTGGCCTGTGCGTCTTCCAGCCGTTAATCGCTCTTCTCATAATTTATTTTGTTTCATTAGTTATCACAAACATATAAAAACTTTTACGATTGCGCAATCGTTTACGCAAAATTTTTCACGAAAACGTTATCGTTAAAATTCATTGGCTTTCGTGAGGAGGGCCGTAACCGTAATTAAACTAGGATACGTCCCGCAGCCCCGCACACTTGGCTGCTTCGAGAAAAGTTTGAAGCAGTTTCAGCATGTGATAATAAAAGTGCCAAATGAATACGCTGGATTGAAATCAAAAGCACCTATTTCGATAGGAAGGAGCAAATAACCTGACGGAGAGCCGGCCGAGGGAAGGGTTGCGGATTTTTTGTGGTATCCATACCGAACCTCGGCAGAATAACCGTACCTTTGGTAAGCAAACACAAAGGCATCGTTATGAAAGCCTTACCAATTGTAATTCCCCTATTGACTTTGGGCGCCTGTATGGTGTTGGAATCCCGCGCGCAGGAAGAGTTCATCCCGCCCCCGTCGCGCGAGCTGACCACTGTCCCGTTTTCATTAGCAGCTGAAAGTGTCGTCCTCGTCAAAGGCATACTGGTGGGCAATCCGGATACCCTTACGTTTATCCTCGACACAGGGAGCAGTGGCATTTCGTTGGATTCGACAACCGCCAGTGCGCTACACCTGGTGCCCGAGGAGTCGGACATCAACATCCGTGGCATCGCAGGGATACGGAAGGCCAAATTCCTATATGCCAAGCAACTCCAATTGAACGGCCTGGTGGTAGACAGCCTCAATTTCCATATCAATGACTATGAATTCCTGTCGTATGTATACGGCACGCGAATTGACGGCGTAATTGGGTATTCGCTATTGAGCCGCTACATCCTGAAGATTGATTATGACGACCAGGTCATAACCATCTGCTCACAGGGCACGATAAAATATCCGCGTGGCGGGCACCTGCTTCGGCCATTCATCCGGACGCTACCGGTGCACAGCGCCCGATTAAAGGACCATCGTAAAATCCGCTCCCGATTCCTTCTCGATATCGGGGCAGGGCTGTCACTGGTCTTGTCGAAGGATTTCGACACAGATAGTTCGGTGATACGCAAAAAACGTAGGCGCTATCCCGTAGAAGCCCATGGCGTGGGCGGGAAACTGGATATGGAGATGACCTTGGTAAAGGATTTCCGGTTGGGCCCCTACCGTTTCCGCAATGTACCTACCATGGTATTTGAAGATGAATTCAATGTAACATCCTATCCTTATCTTGGAGGAATCATCGGGAACCAGATCTTGAAACGCTTCAACCTCATTGTCAATTACCAACGTCGCGAAATCCACCTCAAGCCGAACACGTTATACCGCCAGCCATTCGAGTACTCTTATTCGGGCATGGAATTATACTACATCGATGGCAACATCGTGATCGGCTCCATCGTTAAGGGCTCTCCGGCCGAGGCAGCCGGGCTGGAAGAGGGTGATATTGTCATTGCAATCGACAATAATGCCAACCAGAATTTCGCCCAGTATAAAAAAGCATTGACATCGGCAAAGAAAAACGTGCATTTGATCATCCGGCGCGACGGAGAGCTGACGGAGGTCCAAGTGAAGTTGATGAGCCTGTTATGAACCCGGCGGACGCATTTGCTGATTATTCCTACCTTAGCGTCGAAAGTCTGAAAAGTGAAAAAATTAACGATCAGCAAACAGGAAAAGGAAACGTTAGACGAAGCGATCGGCCATTGGCGAGCCGGCGGATTGATTGACGACACATTGGCCGAGCGGTTGGGCGAATCGTATGAGGTGAAGGGGTTCGACTGGAAAAGACTGGCCCAGTATGCGTTTTGGGTAGCACTCTCGTGCGTCATTTTGGCTTTCCTCTCCTTATTTGCCGACCAGCTGGTACTCCATTGGATCGAGCGCCTATACAATACCCCCGATGTGGTTATTTGTATCTTCTGTTTGGTTTTGGCCGTTATATGCTATGCATGGGGGTTCCGGAATAAGCGCAAGCACCCGGACAAGACATTCAGCAACGAGGCGCTGATGGCGCTGGGTGTATTTGCCACCGCCGCCTTCATCGGCTATCTCGGCAAAATCGTCGATAAGGGCTCGGGCCATTTTTCGCTGCTTTTTCTCACTTCTGTGGTGGTTTATGGCATACTTTCCGTGAAGTTATCTTCCAAGTTGATCTGGATCTTCACCTTAGTCGCTTTTGGGATCTGGTTTGCCACCGAGACGGCCTACCATAGCAACTGGGGGTTCCGCTTTTGGGGCATGAACTATCCCCTACGATTCACGCTATTCGGCGCGCTGCTCACCGCTTTTGCGTTGTTTTGGCAACATCGGATCAAACCGATCGGCCAATTCCAGCAGCTTACTTATATCGTAGGGCTTAGCTATCTGATGATTGCGCTGTGGCTGTTGTCTATTTTTGGCAATTACAGTGACTTGGACCTGTGGTCGCAAGTGCGGCAATGGCACATCTTCTACTGGGGCATACTATCGTCTGCCGTGTCGCTGGGACTCGCTTGGTACGGATTGAAAAAGCACGACAACGTTGCCCGCGAATTCGGGATTGTCTTTTTGATCATCAACATTTATACCCGGTTTTTCGAATACCTTTGGGATAACATCAACCGGGCTATATTCTTCCTGTTGCTGGCGTTATCCTTCTGGTACATCGGCCGCTGGGCCGAGCGGATATGGCGCAGGGAGCTAAAGTAAGGGTGCGCGGATCGGCACCCCTTTTACCGAATCTGCTTATTGTTTTACAAACTGAACGCTTGCCTGGATTTTCACGTCGTCGCTCACCACTATAGCACCCGCTTCGGTAACCGCGCTCCATGTGAGGCCAAACTCCTTGCGGCTGATCTTGCCTGATACTTCAAACCCTGCTTTAAAATTACCGTACGGATCGGTAACGGTTCCACCGAATTCCACATCGAATTTCACAGGCTTTGTGACACCACCAATGGTGAGATCGCCGCGCAACACAAATTCATCGCTGCCTTTTTCTTCAATGGAAGTCGATGTAAATTTCATCTGCGGATGATTAGCGGCATCGAAGAAATCGGCCGACTTGAGGTGCTCATCGCGTTGCGACTGGTTGGTATCGATACTGGTCGTGTCGATGGTGAAGTCAACTTTGCCCGTCGTGAAGTCGTCGTCGCCATCCGTAACCACGGTCCCGTCAAACGACCGGAAATAACCGGTAACCGTGGTGATAACCAAATGTTTCACCTTGAATGCTACCTCTGAGTGGGTAGGGTCTAATTTCCATGTTGTTGCCATAATCTTTTCTTTAATTGTTTGACACAAAGGTACGCCCCATTTCCTTACCCGGCATTGAACTAGGTTAAGTTCTTTCTATGCTACCTGCACATCGTAGGTGATATCAACCCCACCGGCCGCGAGCATGTCGTGTACAGAGCAGTATTTCTTTACGGCCAGTTCCGCGGCCTTTTCCGCTTTTACCCGATCAATAGCACCTTTTAGGCTAAAGGAGATATGTATGCGTGTGAAGATGTTGGGGATGGCTTCCCGCCGGGCACCTTCCACGTTGATACGCATATCGTCTATTTGCTGGCGCTGCTTTTTGAGGATACTCACCAAATCGAGTGCGGCACAGGAACCCAATGCCATCAATACCAATTCCATAGGCCGTGCCCCCAGCCCCTCGCCACCGATGTCGGGTGAACCGTCGATATGCACTTTAACCGATGTGGTGCTGCTGGCGCCTTCAAAATGGACGGCGTCGTTGATTTTATTTAATGTGATGTTCATGATCTACTCCTTGTTAGTGCCTGTTCAAGATCGCCAATGATGTCGGCCACATCTTCGAGGCCGACCGATATCCGCATACTGCCCGGTTGGATGCCCAGTTGCAACCGCTCCGCTTCCGTCAGCTTCGAGTGGGTAGTGGATGCGGGGTGCGTTGCGATACTGCGCGAGTCGCCCAGATTGGAAGTGATGCAAAGCATCTGCAAGGCGTCGAGGAACCGTTTGGCCCGGTCATATCCGCCTTTAATTACAAATGTTACGATACCGCCGCCCGCCTTCATCTGTTTCCTGGCAAGTTCGTATTGGGGGTGTGATGGCAGAAACGGATAACGTACCATTTCCACCTCGGGGTGCGCCTCCAACGCTTTGGCCACTGCAAGCGCATTGCTGCAATGGCGGTCCATCCGGAGGCCCAGTGTTTCGAGGCTTTTGGACAGCAGCCATGCATTGAACGGGGCCAGCGATGGACCCGTATGGCGAATGAAAAACATCAGCTCATCAATCAATTCCTGCTTGCCTACCACAACTCCCCCCAGCACACGACCCTGGCCGTCCATGTACTTGGTGGCCGAGTGGCTCACAAGGTCAAACCCATATTGGATCGGTTTCTGGAGATACGGGGTCGCAAAGCAATTGTCCACATTGAGGATGATACCGGGGTATTTCTCCTTGAATTTGCCCAACCACTCCAAATCGACCAACTCCAATCCGGGGTTGGATGGCGTCTCGAGGAAAATCATCCGCGTATTGGGTTGGATGGCCCGCTCCCACATCTCCGGGTTAGCGGCATCAACATAGGTAGTTGTGATGCCCCACCGGGGAAACAATTTGGTGAAAAGTTGATGGGTGGAGCCGAATACAGCCCGGCAGGACACAATATGATCGCCGCTTTTCAGCAGGGCTGCAAATGATGCAAACACGGCCGCCATGCCCGATGAAAAAGCGAGGCCCGCCTCAGCGCCTTCCATGGCACATACCTTATTGATAAACTCGGTGGTATTCGGGTTTGAGTACCGGGAGTATACATTTCCCTGCTCCTCTTCAGCAAATATAGCCCGGCTTTGCTCGGCGTCGTCAAAAATAAAGCTGGATGTAAGGTAGAGCGGTACCGCATGTTCCCGGTAGGGAGAGCGGTCGGCCTGTTCGCGGATGGCCTTCGTTTGTTCGTTCATTTTCAATATTAGTCCGACAAATTTAGCCAAACTCGTGGGCAAATACAAATGCCCCAACAGCCCTTCCCTCAACCCCGCTTTGTCTTTAACTGATGGTCCAGCGAGTACGGACCCGATCCGACAACGAGGAAAACGAGGAGCAGAGCCAGTACCACCAATGAAACCCATAACTCGGAATTGAGGAAGGTTAGCCCCCGGGTTATGTTCACGAAAAATACGGCAACGAACAACACCGGCAATTGGAAAGCCACCGCTAAGCGTGTCGTCAAACCTAGGGCGATCAGGATACCGCCCACGAGGTGGGCGAAAGCAACATAGTGCACGGCCCCCCAGGTATAAACTTGGATGTCCGCGTCTTCGATTAGCTGGCGCAGGGATTCCGTATCGGCAAGAAACATACCGCCTTTCATGAAAATGACGATTCCTAGACCGATGCGGATGATATCCAGCCAACGGGGGTGGTGGGCATCGCCCCAATACTCGATTTTTTCGATGACATTCATAATAGGTCTCCTTTCCGGTTACACAACAAAAAAGCCAGCTTTTTGTTTGAAAGCTGGCTTCTTTATTTCGTTCTACCGGTAATCGGTCATTTCTTGACGTACATCACTTCTTTTACGGCTTTGACCACGCGCTCTACATTGGGCAGGGCTGCTTGCAGCAAGGTGGGGGCATAGGGCAGGGGTACGTCGGCCGACGCAATCCGCACCACGGGTGCATCCAAGTAATCAAACGCGTCACGTTGCACCTTATAAGCAATCTCTGACGATATCGATGCCAATGGCCAAGCTTCTTCCACAATCACCAAGCGATTGGTCCTTTTCACCGAATCGACAATCGCGCCGTAGTCGATAGGCCGTACCGTACGGAGGTTGATCAGGTCAACGTCGATTCCTTCCTTCGTCAGTTCTTCGACAGCAGGCTCCACCACGCGGGGCAGCATTTTACCGAACGTTACAATGGTTACGTCATTGCCCGATTTCACCGTATGTGCTTTCCCCAATTCGAGGTAATATTCTTCCTCGGGAACTTCACCTTTATCGCCATACATCACTTCTGACTCCATGAAGATAACAGGATCGGGATCGATGATTGCTTGTTTCAGCAGACCTTTGGCATCATATGGATTGGCAGGCACCACAACCTTAAGCCCTGGTGTATTGGCATACCAGTTTTCAAAGTTTTGGGAGTGTTGCGCGGCGAGCTGTCCGGCATTGCCGGTAGGGCCACGGAACACAATCGGGATGGGGAATTGGCCACCGCTCATGGAATTCATTTTGGCCGCGGAGTTAATCACCTGATCGATTGCCACCAGCGAAAAGTTGAACGTCATGAATTCAATGATGGGCTTCAGCCCGTTCATGGCAGCACCAATGCCGATACCGGCAAATCCCAGCTCGGAGATAGGTGTATCTATGACGCGCTTGGCGCCGAACTCATCCAACATTCCCTGGCTCACCTTGTAGGCACCGTTATATTCGGCCACCTCTTCACCCATCAAAAAAATCTTTTCGTCTTTGCGCATCTCTTCGTTCATCGCTTCACGAAGCGCTTCTCTGAATTGTATTTCTCTCATCGGTTGTTTATCGTTGTCGACTGTATATCGTTGTCAAAAAATATAGCACGCAAACCTACTACAAAAAATCGACATTTTTGAACGCGTTTCTGTCAATTTTTTGTGTTTAAGCGATATATGGGCTGTCATTGGTATGCACGAATCCAACCAACCAGCTGTTGAGGTTTGCAATAGCCTGCGAGAGCTGCCAATTGCCCTTGTTGCGGCGCTCCACGTAATTGGAGATGGCGCGCACCTGAAGCGCCGGTATGCCGAAATGCTGCGCCGCTTGGAATACCGCTGCCCCTTCCATGCTTTCCACATCGGGCGATAACCGCGCCACCACCCTTCCGATGGCAGGGTCATCACCATGTACCGTGTTTACGGTAATCCCTTTGCATTGGCGCAGGTTCGCAACCGCCGCATGGCGGTATTCGCTTTGGAATGTGCAGGGTGCCAGTCCCGACACTTCGCTGTCGATGAACCGGTTACCGTCTTCGATGCCCAGTTCCGAAAACGTATCCTGCACCACCCATACCACATCTGCAAGGGAAATGGAGCGATCGAAGCTGCCAGCCACGCCCACATTGAGTAGCAGGTCATAGCGGGCCTTGGCCAACCGTTCGCCGAGTGCGAGTGCCGTTGCAACCATACCCACGCCCGTAATCAGCGTATCCACACGGCGCCGCTGCGGCGCCGGCAATTCGAGGAACGGATTGATTTCCGCTTCCGTGGCTGCAATGACCAATACATCCATCTGCTTTTGACCACGAATGTAGGCAAAATGAATTACTTTTGCCAGCAATGGTTTATCTCAGGGCACTGTTACTACCGTTCACGCTGCTTTACGGATTGGCGATTTGGCTCCGCAACCGGCTATACGACTGGGGATGGCTGCGCGCTGTCAGTTTCGATCAGGCCGTTATCGTGGTGGGCAACCTCGCCGTGGGCGGCACTGGGAAAAGCCCGATGACGGAATACCTCATCCGGCTGCTTTCTTCACGGGGCCGCTTAGCCACGCTCAGCCGCGGGTATGGCCGGAAAACACACGGTTTTCTGGAGGTCGTGCCCCATGACACAGCGCGGCGCACCGGCGACGAACCCCTCCAATTCAAACGGAAGTTTCCCGAAATTACGGTTGCCGTAGATGAAGATCGCGTGGATGGCGTATCGCGGTTAATCGACGCCGGTTACGATACGGTCGTGCTCGACGATGCCTACCAACATCGGGCATTGCGGCCCGGGCTGTCTATCCTGCTGTTTGACTACCACGCCATGGGCAAGCCAAAATGGCTGCTTCCTGCCGGCGACTATCGCGATTGTTTCAGCGAGCGTCGACGCGCCGACATCATGGTCGTCACCAAAACACCCACCGGCGCCACGGAAGCGGCAAAAAACCGGATCCGCCACCAATTATCCACCAAACGCGATATACCGCTATTGTTCGCGGCCATTGGCTATGGTCCACTTACGCCGGTACTGTCGGATGAATCCAGTGCGTGTGCGTTGCACCGTGATACTGCCATACTGCTCGTCACGGGAATTGCCAACCCCGTACCGTTGTATGAATACCTTTCATCGAAGGCTGCCGAAATCGAGCACCTCCGTTATGCTGACCATCATGACTATACCGTTGCAGACATCCGTAAGGTTATCCGTCACTTCGACGAAATAAATAACCCACGCAAACTGATTGTCACTACGGAAAAGGATGCCCAGCGGTTGCTGGATCCAGCGGTTTCGGCTTTACTGACCGGGTTGCCTTTATATATAGTGCCTATCCACCTGGCATTTGACACGGCAGATGATGCAGCCTTCCGCAAGCTGGTGTTGGCTTATTGCGACTCCTCGCGACGGCGAACTAATCCTTAAACGGTTTCCATCCGCTGGAACCGCCATTTTTATTCTTCTTGATGAAATCATCCAACGCATCGTTCACCCGCTCCGCCCGGCGGTAAAGTTTGTCAGCCGCTTCCACCAGCGCCGCTTCGTTTCAAACCACAAAACAATCATGTATGCCTCCCTTATCAGAAACGGGTCTACGAACGCGGCCATTTGTCATGGCCCGCAGGGTAGATTTTTGTAAAAACGGAAATTTAATAATACTTTGCGGGAGTATTAGGAAAAATTAACCCCAAAATGCGGTATTTATTCATTGCCTATATACTGTTCCTAACCTCCTATGGTTATGCGCAACCCGATGAGCCCCTAACCATTGGTGTGGCTGGGTCCCCACCCTTCGTCCTCCGTGATTCAAGTGACAATAGCGTCGACGGAATATCCATTCAAATCTGGGAACGGGTTGCCAATGACCTAGACCTCTCTTATACTTATCGTTATTTTGAAGACGTTCCTGCGGCGTTGACGGCGTTGCGGGGTGGCCAATTAGACGTTGTGGTGGGGCCCACCACCATCACTTCTGAACGGGCGGCGTTCGTCCGCTTTTCCCAGCCTTATTTCCAATCCAGCTTGTCGATTCTCAGCAATACCGAAAAAATGGGGCTTTGGGATCGGATTAGGCCTTTTTTTAGCTTACGCTTATTGTATGCCGTACTGGTTTTCATGGTTATCTTGGGTTGCGTAGGTATGTTATTATGGTTGGTTGAACGAAGAAAGTCCCCACAGCAGTTTCCTCCTGAACCGGCCCGTGGCATCGCAAACGGCATGTGGTGTGCGATTGTCACCATGTCGACCACCGGCTATGGAGATTTGGCTCCAGTTACGTTCATCGGACGCGTAATTGCAGGTTGCTGGATGGTCATTTCCATTATCTTCGCCACAAGCATGGTTGCCGGCATCGCCAGTACCCTTACCCTGACGGGTATGGCTGAACATACCATTGAAACGGTCGAAGACATGTACAAGAAAAAAATCGCCGTTGTTAGCGATTCCCCCGCCGACGACTTGGTAGCAGCGTACCAGGGGATCAGCGAGCCCGTCCGAGGCTTGGAAGAAGGGTACCGGCTATTGGGCGACAAGAAGGTGCAGGCGATGGTATTCGACCGTCCACAATTATTATATTTCCTTAACCAAAAACATCAGCCGTTGAATTCCATTTCCGCCGCGGAGTACGAAAAGCAGGGCTATGGCTTCGCTTTCTCAGCCCAAACATCACTTTTACATGACGTAAATATACACTTACTTCATTTACAAGAGGATGGCACCATCGGGCGCATCGTTGATGCGTGGCTAGGCACGGCTCGCTAACTGTTGATTACCCCTGTTTACGCAGGTATTTCGTCAATATAACAATCTGTTGCCCTTCCACACGACCTTCAATTTGCTCGGGATTGTCTTCCACTAACCGGATGTTCCGCACGACCGTACCCAGCTTGGCGCTGATACTGCTACCTTTTACATCCAGTGTTTTGGTGAGTACCACGGAATCCCCGTTCTGCAACACATTGCCGAACGCATCTTTGTGCACCACCGCTTCACCCGGTTCTTCGGGGGCCGTAACGGCTTCGGCCCACGCCAATGTCTCCTCATCGAGGTAAAGGATATCCAGCGCATCCGCAGCCCAGCTTTCTCCTTTCAGGCGGCTAAGCATCCGCCACGCCAACACCTGTACGGCGGGGATCTCACTCCACATCGCATCCGGAAGGAAGCGCCAATCTTCGGGGTTTACCGGCTCGCGCCCTTCAATCTGTGCAAGCAGCGATTGGCATACCACTACCTCATTGTCCGGATGGTTATCCGGTGGCACGCTATACACTACCACTTCCGCCTCTTTACCACAGAGCTCGCATTTGCCACCACTTCGGGCCAACAGTTTATCGTTCATGGCGGCAAAGATAAGAATGATTCCGGTGTGTAGCGAAAGTACGCTCCGCTGCGTTCACCTTAAAAACTGACAATGTTATGAAAGCAAGCTTTACCCTCCTTATCTTTTCGACCGCCTTTCTTTTAGGCGCCTGCGAAAAAAGCGATATCGAACACGAAAATAGTTTTGAACGGAGTTACCAAGCGTGGTTGGACTTTAAAGCAACCAGCGGTGATCGCTACCGTTACGAGGTTTCAGGTGCCACGTGGGCGGGGTCTTCGTGGCGCACGACGATTACGGTCAGGAATGGAAAGGTGGTGCAGCGGGACTTCCGGTATATCGTGTTTAATGATAATCCCATGCCTGATGAGGGCTGGGGATCGGCTTCGATGGCCGAGCTTTTGGACGGTTTCGGTTTTACGGCCGAAGAGTTCGAAGAACAAGAGGGCTATACGCTTCTTGAATCGCTCCAATGGACTGAGCACGAAAGTGAGCTCGGGCAGCATGAGGCCTCTCCGGCCAGCGGCATCCAGACCTTGGACGACATTTATGAAAAAGCAAGGTCTTTTTGGTTGAAAAAACGATCGGATGCCGAAGTCTACTTTGAGGCAACAAATAATGGGCTCCTATCGACCGCAGGTTTTGTGCCGAATGGCTGTGCGGATGATTGCTTTTCGGGAATTTCCATCCGATCAATCGAGGCCGTCGATTGATGCGAAGTAGACGGTGTGGTGGCGTTCAAAACGTTTATGAAGCAGCGACGGCACTTTCCAGAACACGCGGAATGCCCTGTATCTACTTTCATCCGAGCTTGAAACAGGTCGTAATTCTCTTGCGTCCGCAACCAGAATTCAAATCCCGAAATAATCATGAATGATGAAATTCCGGAAGTACTTTAGAATACGTCATTCGATTTGCGGATTTAGCGCTTTGTATTCTGCAAATAACCTTGATGCGGCTTCGCCATGCCAGCACGCCATAGCCACTATACCTACTGCATTATCGTCTTCAAATTTGAACATATCTAATAGATAGCGGGGCGCACGACAAAAATCCGTATTGCTCGCGAAGCGAACCTTTGTAGGCTAAAAAAATCACGCAAAGTTCACGAAGGCGCTTTGCTTTCGCGCAAAGTGCGCAAAGAAATAGACTTGGTGACCTTTGCGTGAAAAAACGGAAATCTGTCGTGCACCCTAAATAACGGGTTAGAATAATATTTACTATTTTTGTGATATGAATGCAGATTTAAACATAAACACAATCCTAGCTCAGGTTAAACAGCTTGATAAGGCTGACCAATTGAGTTTGTTGGGAAAACTGGCATTGTTAATTCGCAAAACCGACACTACAAGTAGTAAGGTTAAACTCAGTTCTATTTCTGGTATTGGCTCATCACTTTGGAGCAAGACCAATATTGACGAATACATCGAGCAGGAAAGGCAGTGGTAATAACCGACTTCCATCAAAAGACTGTATTTTTAGATACGGCCCCGCTTATTTATTTCATTGAGGGACATTCTGAATATCAGGAAAAGCTGATGACGTGTTTTCTCGCCAACGACGATGGTGATTTTACATTCATTACTTCTTCGATTACTCTCCTAGAAGTCTTAGTTAAGCCCTTAAGAGAACGGAAGCCAAAACTAGTAGCTCAATACAGAGAAATTCTCTTAACCGCATCCGGTATTCTCTTAGTTGAGGTATCCAATGATATTGCCGAAGGTGCGGCCGAGCTAAGAGAAATACAACCTGAAAACGCCAGACGCAATACAAGTTGCGACAGCCCTTGAACACCAAGCGGATTATTTTTTTACAAATGATTATCGACTAGCTGTTATCCAAGAGATAACGATTGTGACACTAGCAGATTTGTAGCTATACGATCGCAAATTAATCGCAATGATATAAAATTATATGCATTTGTATTTACCGTGTTTTTAATGCCCCCACGAACCCCGCCTCAAATAGGACAGGGCGCATTAACTTTTCAGTGATTTAATATCATCTCGTAAGTCGGGTAAACGTAACTGAATAGTATCCCAAACGATTTCGTAGTTAATCCCGAAATAATCATGAATGATGAAATTCCGGAAGTCCTTTAGAATACGCCATTCGATTTGCGGGTTTAGCGCTTTGTATTCTGCAGATAACCTTGATGCGGCTTCGCCAATAATCTCGAAATTGCGTTCGACCGCATGTCTTGTTTTGGCATCCTCCTCAAAATCGCTAAATGAATAGCCCTCTGTGTATTCGAGAATAGCCGTGATAGCCTGTTCAATATCGAGTAACAGTAGCGAAATTTCCCGTTCAGACATGGACCAAATCCTTTTCTACATTAGGTAGATAAACTGGCCTAATCCCTTTTCGCGAAACAACGTCTACCTTGTGATTGAATAAATCTTCCAGTTCGTGTGCCAATCGGATATATTGAAAACCATCGATACGATTGTCGAAATCAACCAAAACATCGATGTCGCTTTGATCATTTTCCTCACCTCGCGCATACGAACCAAACAGACCAAGTTCGGAAAGAGAATACTTCCTTTCCAACTCCGACTTTTTAGCCTTGAGCATTTTCAATATTTTTGCTTTGTTATACATCTACACCAAAAATAACAAATACTCACAACTATTACAACCCTCGTTATTTGAAATAATCATTGGCTTCGTCACGGTCAAATTTATCGCCATAGCTGTTAAGCGACACTTCCGCCAATTTCTTCTTTCGTTATTCCACACTTTTTTTAGCTCCCGTTTTCTCGCTGTTTCCGCTTTGTTCAAGATTACCAGAACCTCCAGACAGCAACGCCGCTCGCTTTTCAATCACAGCCTTCGTCACCTTCAATACGTTATTTACCTCTTCAAATACCCTTTCAGCATCGCAGATCTCGTCGATATCGAAATGCAAGCCCATTATCGAACCGTGCGTGAAATCAAGCAAATTCGCAATACCCTCACTCAAACTATTTATCATCTTTCATCAGGAATTTGTATCTTCGTGATGTTGAGTAGACTGTTTATTATGCGTAATACGACCATACGTGAAAAATTATATGACTATATCCGTTTTGCGGATGACAAAAAGGTAAAAGCCATTTATACCATGGTTGAAGATGATATCATTACAAAGGGTAGCCCTTGGGATGACCCGGCCTTTATATCCGAACTCGACCGTAGGCTTGCTGAATATGAAAGTGGGAAAATCAATACGTCCACTTGGGAAGAAGTAAAAGCGAAAGCCCGCATATTAAAAACCTAATGCCTTATACCGTAGTTTTACATCCTGAAGCCGAAAAAGAATACTTGACTTCATTTCTTTGGTATGAGGAGCGTTCTCCCGATTTGGGTGAGCGTTTTGAACAAGCTGTAGAAAGTAAAATCCAATTGAAAACCGGATTTTAATGCCGCTTGCAGCCATTTATCGAGGTGGTTGCGCCATTCCGGCAAGTTTTCCCAATCGAAAAACTGGCGGATGGCAAGGTAAGGGTTACCGATCTCCCGCGGGTGTAACCGGCGTGGGAAGTAATCATAGGGTGTGTGGTTGGCGAAGGGCATAAATTAAGGATTGGGATTTTTATTTGGTTGGCTTTTCGACAGCGACATAGTTAAACACCGAATATTTGGATTTCACCCGCTTCAGTTTAGGGTACCTCTTCTGTCGGGTAAAAGCCGTGAGTACATGATAAAGATTCATCGGGTTCATGTATTCCCAAACCAATGATTGGCACGTACGGAAAATGTCGATGGAAGACCTCTGTTCGTGGAAATAATTTAACTCAATCAGTGCTTGAACAGCGATTCGCAATGATTCCTGCTCTTCTTTTGTCGAATCGGGATAGTAGTCAGTATCGTGATTCTTATCCCATACAATGAACAGTGGATCTGCATTTCCACTTTTTAACAATTGCTCCATTTGATATAGAATCTTATCCTTATACACTGTTTGGGTAAGCCGGTATACATGCTTTTCAAGGTCAGAAGGTTCGTGCCCCTGAAAAAAAATAAGCAACACTAGCCGCGCCTACAACCTTACCGATTATACCCATATCAGTGAGTGTTATATTTGGGAGTTTCATTTGCTCAATTTTTTCGACGAATAATAGGTCTTTTCCCGCCAGAAAGGAAAGTCCCTTTGGAGAATAACGTTTGCAAGCCCGATGAATCATGGTTTGGTAGATTATACCAATCATAAAAGTAGACATCCTCGCTTCATATGTCGTGATTTCAACTGGGCTACGCAAAGCTTCTTTTTCGTTTTTTGAACTCATAATATTAGGTCTAGTTTTAAAGACTAAATTGCAATTACTCAACATCAGAAGAATCATCCTTCAGCACTCCCTTAATCCGGTCTTCCAGGACAGCTTTATGCCATTCATCCATGATGCGTCTACAAATGGTTTCCTTGTCGCCATCCTCAGTCAACACGGTATCCGTAATTCGCTGCAAGAACGTGCTATATCGATCCAATAATTTATTGTCTTCCATGCCCGCAAGTACGCACTCTAACATGAACATATTGGGCCACCTATCTGGCCTCAGGGGAAATGCAAAGTAAGAGGGGAGTGACACACCGTCTATAAATTGCTGGACGACATTCCATGGGTCAAGTTCAAATATCTCACAAGCCTGTTTAAAATCCGGCGCAAAAGTTAATTTTTGTTCTTTACTCATCATCAAATAAGTTGTTAATCTGTTGAAAATTATCCTCTAGTCGCTCGCGATACAGCTCCATTCGTTGTGTTAAATCCCTGACAGGAAAAAAACGCACCTTGAATTCCTGTAAATCGGCCATAAAGTTTTTAAACCCAATCGTGTTGATGTGCTTCCTGTCAACCAGCTCGCCGTAACCATGCTGCACGCGGAGGTAAAAACCGAGCGCCGGGTTGTGCTCTATAGCTTCCAAATGGACTCTAGCATGTAAGTCAGCTAACGAAACAGCATGCATCATGGCGTTTATCAGCAAGATTGGGTGGTATTGGTTGATAAGTGCTAGCATCATAAAGTCCTTCGTCAGGGTAATTTTGGTTTCTTCATCATAGAAGATATAGGGCTTGAAATCCATAGCTTGCCGCGCTATTGCAAACAGCTTCTCCACCAGTTTTGCCGCCCTTTCCCGTTTCAATCGTCCGCTGTAACTCCTGTTTGTCGCGAGCTTCATCAGTTTTTGAAGCAAAGGGATGGACGGCGTGGCCTGATTGGCTAGCGAATAGTTCATGTGCAACTCCGGGTGTTCCTTTAACACATCAGCGGCAACTGCAAAAGCCCTCGTTGCAAGGTTTTGTTCGGAATCATCTTCTGTAAAAAGATGGATAAATGAAACTCGCCTAATCATCAGTTGAAGAAAGCTCGGCACCATGATTCCAAAACCTTCACATGCAATGCGGAAATCCCTCGGTACATCAATGAATTCCCGTTCGATTTTTGTCATAACTTTTCGAATTTTTGGTTTACAAAGTCTATGGCATCTGCTAAATCCATCCCGGGATGCAACACATAGCGATATGCATAACTCCTTCTCTTCGTCCGCTTCAGCGGTGCCTTGCCCTTGCGGCCAACCAGCTTCTCAAGCTCGGTTTTAACGTAAATAGGATGTACATGGCTTTCAACGGCATACTCAACCAACTGATGAAGTTCTTGACCGCTGATTGGCTTTTTAAACACATCGTTTTCCAGCATGATCTTCAACGCCCGTTGAGACTGCTGGCAATCAAATTCAACCGAATTCTTGTATCGACGTACCCGCGTATCGGAGTCTTCTTCCGTTAGTTGGAATAGTACAATACTCTCAAACTCACTCTTACAACACTCCATCCGATAGAAAATCGTATCACTCGCTTTCCAAATGTGCATCTCGTGCCGCAATTCATTTTCTCCTTGATGTTGTTGATGTAAAAAAGAAGGGTGACCGAAAACTTTACACAACTGCTGATAGAGCTCCACGCCGAAATCAAACCGCTTGAAGCGTTCCAGGTTCTCCACGAAATCATCGTCCTGACCAAGCAGGAAAGACAGTTCCTGTGCCGAATACCCGCGACTCAGTCGGTTCAGCATCATGCAGTAGATAAAACTCGAATAGGTGAGCGAGCATTCGGCAGAAAATTTCTCCACTGAATTATCTTCAAACAGCATACTCATTCGCTAACCTCCTCCCCTATCTCCGGTTTCTCCTTTCCCTCCAACTCCTTCACCACTCCACTCATTATACCCTCAAAAAAACTAACTATTTCTTTCGCACGATCTTTATAAAACGGTTGCGATGCACTCGACAGACCGATCTCGATATTTTGCCACCACACCGTGTGCGGACTTAGTATCAACTGCATCCGTGCTGTTTCGATTTCACTCGCCGGATATATAAAATCCACCAGCTTTCGGCCCGTTACCCCGCTCCAATCGATCAATTCCGCTAAGTCCACCCCGTAAGGCACAAACCCAACGGCGCACCGCAAATAACTACTGATGCCCAAGTCCAACAAGTTCCGTAGTAATAAGAAACAGGTGTCGAGTTTCAACACCGATGCACTTTGGATTAAATCGTTCAAATTGCCCATGCAGGCCTTCGCGTTCTGCCAGGTTTTTTCGACCCGCTCATACTCAGCCTTCCAATCCACTGCCGCTACTTCAAAAGGAGGATCGAACGTCGATTTCCTGCGCAATACCCGCCCCTTCGTCCACAACGTATGGAAAAAACGGTTCCCTTCCGCCAAATTCTTCTGCACGGTTTTCGTATTGAGGTACACCACCATCGCACTAGCCTCTCCCACCTGCATGCACCTGAAATGGAACGGCCCTTTGTTGTTCATCAACACCACGAGGTAAAGCTCCACTTTAGACCCTCCCTCATTGTCTTTCCGCTCTTCCGGCCGGAACAGGCAATTTCCCGAAAAACCACCCGTATGGTAGTTCAGCATCATGACCTGTTCGGGGTTATGGCTTTGTCTAATCTTATCCAACAGCTTATTGACATCCCGCTTATATTGCTCCGGCCATGGGAAATTGCTGAAATCCTCGCACACCAATTGCGTAGCCGTAGCCGGAACAGCCAACTGCGCTTCCGCGGGCTTTGCCTTAGCTGGTTCGGCCGGCTTCTCCACTTCTTTGGGCAATTGCTCTCGGTAAGCCTTTACCCGTGCCACCATAGACGCCACCATCTCGTCCATTGCGGCCTTTGCTTGTTCGCACTTGTCCACCAAGATGTTAAACTCCTCTTGTTCGATATCAATCGATTCTCCCTTCTTCGCCTTCGTATAACTTTGATCCAGCAAGCGGAATAAATCCACCGATGGGCTATCGTATGGGAAAATAGCCTGCAACTGCGGCAGCACGCCCCGCAACCCCTTCATCAGGTATTCCACATTATGCGATTTCCCGCCATTCATGCCAGCGGTTGCTTGGAATCCCTTTAACCGCAGTTCCAGAGATTGATGCAGCATAAACGTCGCTTGCCCATAATCATCCTTGGCGATGAAATTGTCTACGCCTTCACGGAATTCATCCGAGCCCTTCCGGCATTTTTCATAGTTAAGCTCCGCGAGTTCCAGCAGGCCCGTGATGGTTTTGTGCGAAAACAGCGGATTCCCCTTTTTGGAGGCCGCATACAGCTCATGCTGGGGTAACGATGCATACGTGTAATACAGGCTTCCCTGCTTCAACTGGTTCTGCCATTCGCCCGTGAGCACCAAATCGAACGGGATTTCCTCGCTGTCCGACAGGCATAACGACACGATGGGTGCCATGGTTTTCGGTGCAATCCCCTTTACCGGATTGACGATCAATAGCAGATGTGGCCGCTCTTCTTCCAGATAGGGATAAGAAAACAGGAAAATACGGTGTAAATCCATGCGCTGGGTCAGCCGCTCCACGAGTTGTCGGTTGATTTCTTTCATAATAAATAAATTTATGTATAGATTTTCCATACAAACGTAAAGACATTATTTCAATAAAACAAATAATTGTTCTTATTTTCTATACAAATAGGATATTTACCTGAACAAACGATTAGAAATATGACACCATTAGGCGAGATATTAGCGAAGCGGTCGGTCAACAAATCGATGGTTGCCCGGCGTACGGGGCTGAGCAAAGCGCGGATGAATGAATTGACACTAACACCTACGGCCAAACTGCGGGCGGATGAGCTTTACCTCATCGCGAAAGCGATTGACATGGAGCCATGTGAATTGTTAACTGCGCTCTGCGGGCATTTGAGGTTGAAGGAAAAGGGGTGACTCCCATCACACGCATTGTGTACGTTTTGAATACTTGAAAAAATAATATGTACTTTTGTTACTATGGATACATTCATCATTAAGGTACCGGAAGACAAAACCTCTTTGGTAAAGCGCTTGTTGAAAGAACTGGGTGTTAGTGTCCGTAAGGATACCAAGGCAACAACCAAGGACGCGGTAAGGCTCTCTGATAAATACAGGAATATTTTCTCTGAAAAAGACGCTGAGAGCTTTAATCATCATACCCAACATATGCGTAACGAATGGCTGGATACCTGATAGACAATAACGTTATATCGAACGATTTATAAATCAGATTCGGATGGCTTCATTATTGAAATGCTCCCTTTTTATTTTTTTCCTCCTCTGCTCTTTCGGCCAGCCGCAGCAAACGTGGCTCGCCCTCGGCGATTCCATCACGTACCTGAACGAGCACCCCGACGAAACAGGCAACCGTATCACCAAAGGGTACATGACACTCGTCACCGAAAAACATCCCCACCTCCGCTACATCAACCAAGGGCACAATGGATGGACGGCGGTAGGTATTGCCGAGCAGATCGATAACCTCGGACTGGTAAAGGCCGATTATTATACCGTCTTCCTGGGCACGAACGACTGGTGGGCGGGGCTGCCCATCGGCTCAACGGACGACTACCGGAACAACACCGGTACCGGCACCACCAGCGGTGCTTTCCGTATCATCACCGACAAGCTTAAGCAACTGAACCCCGATGCGCCCATCATCCTCATCACCCCCATGCAACGGGCCGACTTCGTGTACATTAACGACCCAAAGAACAATGCCTGGGGCTCCTACAAGCCAAATAAGAACGGCCAGACACTGGAGCAATTTGCGGATACGATCCATGCTATCGGACGCGAAGCTGGGTTCGAGGTGGTCGATCTTTACCATCACCCGAAGCTAAAACTCGAAAAACTGATTAAATTCAAATGGCTGAAAGAGCCGGAAACGGGTACCTACCGCAAATTCCGGTATCCCTCGTATACCCAAATCCCGTTTAACCCCGAGACGGATGAATATCCCTACCCGGAAGCGGCCATCGACATGACGTACGATGGGCTGCATCCTTCGGACAAAGGGTATCGGGTAATCGCCGGCGAGCTTTCCAAACATTTTTGACCACCCGTTGGTATATAAACTGACCACCATCTTAAGCGGGTAAGCAATATGGAAACGGAAAAGCGCGTCAAGAATCTAATCATCGGTTTCGGTAAGGGCGGAAAAACCCTCGCCGCGTTCCTCGCAAAACGGGGCGAAACGGTAGCCCTTGTCGAGCAATCGGCCAATATGTATGGCGGTGCCTGTATCAATATCGCCTGTATTCCCACGAAGTCGCTCATCGTAGAGGCGGAGAAAGGCACCGACTATCCACGTGCCTATGAAATCAAGGAATTATTGACCGCTAACCTTCGGCAAACGAACTACGACAAACTGGCTGGCCTTGAAAACGCGGAGGTCATCACGGGAAAGGCCACATTCAGTTCCCCACATGAGGTCACCATCCAACTGGCAGCCGGTGGCCAAACCCGGATCGAAGCCGAGCGTATCTTTATCAACACCGGCTCCCAGCCGGCCATTCCGCCCATTGAAGGGATGGATTCCAAAAACGTATTCACCAGCGCGGCATTAATCGCACAGGTTGGGCGGCCTGAAAAGCTGGTCATCATCGGTGGCGGGTTCATCGGACTCGAATTTGCCGATATGTTTGCCAAGTTCGGCACCGAAGTTACCGTGCTGGATAGGCATACGCGGTTCCTTCCGGACGAAGACGACGACATCGCCGGCGAACTCTTCAAGATCCTGACCGGAAAATCGATAAATTTCCTGAACGGTGTTGATGTCGAAAAGGTGGAGGAGCTAAACGCCGAAAGCGTAAACGTTTATTTTACGCACAATGGGCAACGAAAATCCATTACCGCCAACGCGGTACTCCTGGCCACGGGCCGGAAGCCCCTCACCGACGGCCTGAATCTCGACGCCGCGGGTATCCAAACAGACAAACGAGGGTACATACAGGTCGACAACCAACTGAAAACGAACGTACCGCACATCTGGGCAATTGGTGACTGCAACGGCGGTCCGCAGTTCACCTACATTTCGCTCGATGATTTCCGCATCATCCGCAACCAGCTGGCGGGCAACGACCGTTACACTTCGCTGAACGAGCGGCAGCCGTTTCCAACCTGCGTGTTTGTCTCCCCGCCCTTGGCCCAAGCGGGCCTCCGCGAACGGGAAGCCCGGGAGCAGGGATACGACGTAAAAGTGTTTAAAATCCCCGCCAGCGCCATCCCGAAAGCAGCCATCCTAAATGAACGGCGCGGCCTGCTTAAGGCCGTTGTCGACGCAAAGACCGACCGTATTCTGGGCTGTATGCTATGTTGCGCGGAGGCGCACGAAATAATCAACACGGTGCAGCTGGCCATCCATGCGGGAGTCACTTACCATGCATTGGCCAATATGATCTTTACCCACCCCAGCATGACAGAGGCTTTGAACGACTTGTTTACCGCCGGATGATTCTTGCTCGGTTACTTATTGGGCAATTCGTTCAGCAGCTGATTATACATATTTTCAAATGTCTCCCAATCCATATTTCCTCCGTAATCCGTAATAAGCCACAGCAAGGTTTGAATCGTATCTTCGAGTTCATCATACGCTTGGGTGGTTGTACCATCAACCCAATAATCGGAAATCTCGATCTTTTTACGGCTAAGGTCATTCACCAGCCGCTCCAAAAGCTTACTGTTCGTTGTGGGTCCGAAGGTATAAATGGCATCCGAATCAGCGGCACTCCGGCTGGCGTTTCCACAGTAGGTATGTAGGGCGAAACGGGTAGTGGTCTTTGGCGGGAGGACAATCGTGGTTGTTTCCAGTACCACACCGTGCTGATACTCGGTCGTTTCAGACACGATAATCAGTCCTCCGGGAAGTTTAATGGTTATCGGCTGGTCTTTGTCGTTCCGAAGTGCAACACACACGGTCACATAATATCCACTCCCGATATGTTTTACCTCTTCACCACAGTCATCGCCGGTGATTGTTCCATCCACAACAACGCCATCCGGAAGCTGGAATGGGGTGCCCTGCGGCGTGCCGGAGATCTCTCCGAAGCCAACAACGTTACCCATTTCGACCTTCAACGCCTCCTCATCTTCCGGGGTAGGGTCGTTATCTTTACTACACGACATCGCGGCAAAACCAATTACCAGCATGGCCAAGACCGATAAAACATGGCACTGGCGGATCTTCTTCATTACGTAATTCATGTTCATTTTTTTAGACAGACAATTTTGCCGCAAGATAGCCCCTCGCGAGCCACGCCAGCAATACCTATTTATAGGTATTTATAGGCGCCCTGAAGTCCATTTTCCCTACAATGGCATACTCGCAATCCAGCTCCATGCTAACCGCGCGGCTAATCAATAGCGCCAAACACCTTCTTCAACAGTGAGGTGGTACGGAACACCGAATTGTCGCGGATGGCACTTTCTTTTTCGGCAACCATCTTGAATACGCCACTGACCGTTTCCTGCGTAACGTAGCTGTTTAAATCCGTTTCGATAGATTGCTTGGTTATCCCATTATACTTGCCGATGATCTGTTCCCAGATTTTGTCCGCTCCCACTTTCCCTAGCGACCCTTCCACCTTGGGCTTGAATGCCGCAAAAAGCTGTTCGGAGGTTTTACCCTTTAGGTAATTGGTTGCCGCAACACTGTCGCCAAGTAAGATATTCTTTGCGTCATCAAAGGTCATCGATGTAATGGCATTGGCGAATATGGGCACACCCTCCTGTACGGCATCTTCTGCCGCCCGGTTAAGCAACAGCAGCCCTTGATCGGCCAAGCTGCCCAGTCCGATGCCGCGCAAGGTGGCGTCCACTTTTCTGAGTTTCTCCGGCAGTAAAATTTTAACCAGCTCATTCTTAAAAAAACCATCCTCGGTACCGAGTTTCTGTATCCCTTCTTTTACGCCCATGTTCAATGCTTCCTTCAGTGCTCCGGACATTTCTCCGGTGGAGATGCCTGTCAGGTCCACATTGCTTTTTTTCTTATCCTCACTGGCCTCGCCTTCCTGCTTATCTTTTACCGCTTTCTTCACCTTGTCAAAGATGCTTTGCGCCTGGGCACCTGGCATCGTCAATAGCCCAACCATGGCCACTAGATAAATGGCTCGCTTTATATTACCTCTAACCATCTGATTTGTGTTATCTTTAATTTACACGGCCAAAGATACAAATTTGGTTTTGCGGCATTGTATCGAATGCGAAGCTCCTACATAGCCAAAGCGGAGGTACAGGCATCCATGGAAGTGTCCGCAAGCGAACATCAGGTGTTCGATATCGAACACTATTGAAACAAGAAAACTACACAATTGACTAATAATCAATTCAGTATTGTTTTGGCGCAGTTGCTGTTAGCTGCTAAATTAAAGTGTACGACCAGGAAATGAAGGAGCAAACAGCCGGAAAATGATAACGAACTACCTTAAAATAGCCTGGCGAAACATCATTCGCGAAAGGCGCACATCGCTCATCAATTTGATGGGGCTCTCTTTGGGGATTGCCTCTGCATTGATTTTATTTGTCATCGTACAATACGAATGGAGTTACGACCGCTTCCATAAAAACTATGATCATATCTATCGCATTGTTACGGAGACGAAGCGCGAAAACTCGTCCGATTACAACGCCGGGGTCGCCGCCGCCTTGCCCCAGGCGCTGCGTGTAGACGCACCGCAACTGCAGGCTGTCGTACCGCTATTGGCAACCGGCGGGCAGGTAGACGTGATAGATAAAAATCGGGAAAACCCAATCGATAAATATTCCGAACAGGTCGTTTTTACGACGGCCGATTTTTTCCGGCTTTTTGATGCTACTTGGTTAGCGGGAGAGGCAGAAGCTTTGTCAGCCCCTAATCGTGTGGTTCTCGATCGAGAAACGGCTACCCGCTTCTTCGGCTCGTGGCAGCAGGCCGTGGGGCAACAGCTCCAATTGGCCAATACCATTCCCCTGCAAGTAGCCGCCGTTGTGGAGAACGCTCCGCAAAACAGCAACTTCCCCTATCACCTGCTCGTCTCCTTCCCCACCTTGGAGGCAAACCCAAACCTGTTTGACTATCATCCCGATGATTGGAACAGCATAAGCAGCAGTTTCCAAACGTACGTATTACTAGATCGTAAGGAGAACGAAGCCACCATTGGCCGACAACTGGATGGGCTGGCCAAGAAATATTTTGGCGATGACGGACGAAACCGATTCCTCCATCTGCAGCCGCTCAATGATGTCCATTTCGACATGCGCTACGGCGGTCTGGTCGACGGACAATTGGTCAAACGGTCCACATTAACCACGCTAACGCTCATCGGGATATTCATCCTCCTCATGGCGGCCATCAATTTCATCAACCTCAGCACCGCACAGGCGCTGGGCAAAGGCAAGGAAATCGGTGTGCGAAAAGTATTGGGGGGCTCCAGGAAGGGCCTGATTGCCCAATCGTTCACGGAAACCTTCGTGCTCGTCTTGCTTTCTATGGTCGTGGCGGTCGGCATGGCTTATGCCGCGCTCCCCTATGTGCATCACTTTTCCAACATACCCAATCACCCCGCGTTGCTGCAAGGGAATACCGCGCTATTTCTGGGCATCGCCGTTGCGGCTATGACCTTGCTATCGGGTGGCTATCCGGCACTTATCCTTTCTGGCTTTACGCCCATTGCCGCCCTCAAGAATAAAATCAATACCGCCCAGTTGGGGGGCATTCCCGTGCGGAAAGGTTTGGTGGTTGCGCAATTCGCCATTGCCCAATTGCTGATGATCGGTACACTGGTTGCCGTGCAGCAAATGGCATTTATCCGGAATGCGGACCTCGGGTTCAACAAGGAAGCGCTGTATGTGGTTCAGGTACCTTCGGACGACCGCTCGAACCCACGAATGGACGTGTTCAAACAGCAGCTCTTGCAGGTGCCGCAGATCAAGTCGGTGAGCCTGGCGAGCGATGTCCCTTCGTCGGGCAACAAATGGCAATCGAATTTCTATTTCGATGGCAGGGAATCAGGCGACGACATTCCGTTTCCCACGGCCATGAAATTCGCGGATGCCGATTATTTTGACAACTATGCCTTGACCTTTGTTGCCGGTGATGCCTATGCAGAAAGCGATACCGCCAAAGCCGCGGTGATCAACGAAACCATGGTGCATAAATTGGGATTGCCAAGCGCTGAGGACGCGATAGGTAAGCGAATCCGTATAGGGTTCATGGATAATTGGATGACCGTCGCCGGCGTGGTAAAAGATTTTATCCCCAATTCGCTGCGGGAAGAAATCAGTCCGCTCATCATCACCACCTTGAAAAGCAACTACTCCGTAGCTGGCATTAAACTGGAAAACGGCGCTGGGAAAAACACCCTCGCAGCCATCCAGCAACGGTTTGAACAGCTGTACCCCGAGCATTATTTTCAAGCCGATTTCCTCGACGACAGCATCGCCGAATTCTATGAACAGGAAGAAAAGATGGCGTTGGTATACCAACTGTTCGCGGTATTGTCGCTGGTCATTTCAAGCATCGGTCTATACGGCATGGTATCCTTTATGCTGGGCCAGAAAGTAAAGGAAATCGGCATCCGGAAAGTGCTCGGTGCAAGCATAGCAAGCATCATATACCTTTTTTCGAAGGAGTTCATATACATGGTGGCCCTGGCATTCTGTGTGGCCGCCCCGATTGCGTATTACTTCATGCACGACTGGCTCGCTAATTTCACGTATCGCATCGATTTGGGAATTGGACTGTTTTTAACCGTGGTCTTATCCGCCTTATCCATCGCTATGCTCACCATTGGCGTCAAGGCTTTCCGGGCAGCGGTGGCCAATCCAGTTGATTCTTTACGTGATGAATAATTGGTGAAAGATGCAGCAAAGATGAAAAGAGCAAGGAGTAAAGACAGGCTTGTCTAATGTCTAATGTCTGAAAAATGATAAAGAACTATTTCAAAACCGCGTGGCGAAACCTAAAGGAACACAAGTTTCATACGTTTGTAAACATTAGTGGGTTGGCATTTGGCCTTGCCACGGCCATTTTGTTACTCCTTTGGGTGCAACATGAGCGAAGCTACGATCGCTTTCATAAGGATTATTCCCGCATCCACCGGATCATCCCCCATATGGATGCCAACACCGTTTGGGAAGGGGTACCCGGACCGCTGGCCGTATATGCCCAATCTGTACCCGAAGTCGAGGCTATTGTACGTGTGATGGCATGGAGCGGCCTAGTACTGGCAACCGGAGACCGAAGCACCGTGCTGGACGATTTCACGGTAGCCTACGTAGACAGCACGTTCCTAACACTATTCGACTTCGGATTGCTCAAAGGAAAGACCATGCCGCTATTTCCCGACCCAAACAGTATCATCCTGACCGAGTCGACCGCAAAAAAATTCTTTGGCGAGGATGACCCCATGGGCAAGGTACTCCAACTCCGGGGAGAAAACTTTACCGTTGCGGGGGTGTTGCGGGACTTTCCTGATAATTCGTCTCTGGCCTTTGACGCCGTGCAGCCCATGGCTCATTATGCCCAGCGATTTACGGCCAACGGTGGAAACGGAGACTGGAAAACCATCGACACCGATTTGGGCAACTATGCCTTCAAAACCTTTGTCAAATTACATAGTGACGCAAACCCAGAAACCGTCGGCCAAAAGTTCACCCAACTTTACAAAGATGCACGAAATGGGGAAAGCACTACCGTGTTCAAGCTGCAACCACTTGCCGACCAGCACTTGGTCAGCGTCGACGGAAACACTTCGGCCGCAAGGATGGTACAGGTCTTTTTGCTTATCGCTATCCTCGTGTTGGCTATTGCAGCTATCAACTACGTCAACCTCACTACCGCCCGCGCACTGGTACGAGCCCGGGAAGTCGGCATCCGGAAAGTTGTCGGCGCCAGCAAGGTGCAATTGTTCTTGCAGTTTATAGCGGAGACCGCCTTGCTGTTCTGCTTTGCGCTGTTGATTGCCATCGGGTTGATCGTCTTACTCCTGCCGCTGTATAACAACATCGCCGGCAAGCAACTTCACTTTTCGCTGGCGAACACGGAAATGTGGAAAGTCGTCGGGTATTCGGCGGTAGGCACGTTAGTGGCGGCATCGATTTATCCGGCGCTCCTCTTATCCGGCTTCCAGCCACTGCAGGTGATGAAAGGCAAAATGGCTTCCGGTAGAAGCGCCTCGCTACTGCGCAAGGTACTTGTAGTTTTCCAGTTTTCCATCTCCATGGTGCTCATCGTTGCCACACTGGTTATCAGCCGCCAAATGGCCTACATGCGGAAGGTTGATCTCGGTTACGATAAAAGTTACGTGTTCAGTGCGTCGCTTCCCGATGCAGCGGTGGAACATATCGACGCCGTTAAGAATGAGTTAACGAACCATCCCGGAATTGTCAGTATAGCGCTTTCGAATGTCAATGATATTACCAATATGGATAATTCGACCGGTGACCTTGACTGGCCTGGGAAACCGGAAAATAGTGGTCTCATCATTTCGCAATCGTTGATTGACGGGAATTTCATTCCTACTATGGGCATCGAACTATTGGAAGGGCGGAACTTAACCGGTACTGCGGCCGATAGCAATTTGTATGTTGTTAATGAAGCAGCCGTGCGAGCGATGGGCCTCACTCCTCCTTATGTTGGTACGCCCATCAGTTTTCACGACCGACCGGGAACCATTGTCGGTGTGGTTAAGGATTTTAACTTTAAACCCCTCAAGGAGAAAATTAGCCCGCTGCTCTTCTTCAATTGGTGGACGGGCAATCGGTTGTACGTCCGTACCACAGCAGCAGAGGCGGCGAACGCTATCAAGGCCGTGGAACGGCAGTACAAAAAATACGCAGGCGACACACCTGCCCCTTTCCGGTACGAATTTGTAGACCAGCAGTTTGAAGCCAAATACCGGGCAGATCAGCGTGCGGGCCTGCTATTCAATATTTTCGCCTGTATTGCCATTTTTATTTCCTGCCTCGGCCTGTTGGGGCTTTCTACGTACACCGTACGGCAACGGGTGAAGGAAATCGGAATCCGCAAGGTGCTAGGCGCGAGTGTGAGCAGCATCGTGGGGTTACTATCCAGCGGATCGCTCTGGTTAATATTGATTTCGGTCGTCCTAGGGACACCTATCGCATGGTGGACGATGAGCAACTGGTTGGACGACTTCGCTTATCGGATTGAAATCCAGTGGTGGATGTTTGTCGTAGCGGGTTTGGCCGCGTTGCTGATTGCGTTGTTAACGGTTAGCTTCCAGGCGATCAAGGCGGCGGTAGCAAATCCAGTTGATTCTTTACGTGATGAATAATTGGTGAAAGATGGAGCAAAGATGAAAAGAGCAAGGAGTAAAGACAGGCTTGTCTAATGTCTAATGTCTGAAAAATGATAAAGAACTATTTCAAAACCGCGTGGCGAAATCTTTGGAAAAACAGGTTATACGGCTCGATAAACATCGCTGGGTTAGCCATCGGACTAGCTAGTTTCCTGGTTATTTTGCTGTACCTCAACCACGAACTAAGCTACGACAGGTGGAGTCCAGAACTGGAAAAGGTATATAAGGTTTCCTTGCGGGGCGAGGAAGACATCCTCAGAACCACGCCCGCACCGCTGGCTACTTTACTTCGTGAAAATGTCTCACAGGTCGCTTCCGCTACCAGCATTATGGGGTCAAGCAGCTTTGAAATCCCGCTTACGGCGGGCGACCGACAAATTTACCAGGGCAACACCGTATCTGCCGATTCGCTGTTCTTCAGGGTATTCCCCTATACCCTCGTTCGGGGCGACGCGCTCACAGCACTGGACAAGCCCAATGCCATGGTCATCAGCGAGCGGGTAGCAGCAAAGCTGTTTGGAAAGGAGGACCCACTGGGCAAAACGGTCCGGGTGTTTAACGGCTTTGATTGCGAAGTGACGGCGATATTGCAAACGCCGGATAAGCCGTCGCACATGGAAGTCGAACTGGTATACCGATCGCCTTATGAAAAATCCAACTTCCACTGGGGCAACCATTCCTTCCAAACTTATATAAAAACCAAGCAACCCTTGCCCGTTGTAGACATCGAACGTGTAGTTGATGAAGTTTATTACGATCAACGGCTCAAAGAAGAAGCAGGATTATCCTACGAGGCATTCCACGGTGAAGGCCATCAGGCCGGGTTGTTTGTGGATGCTCTCCGAGACCTGCATAACTTTCCCAAACACGGAGACAGTAATATCACCACGGTTTCGGTACTGTTGGTACTGGCTGCCTTGTTGTTGCTTGCGGGCGCCATCAATTTCAGCAACCTATCCATTGCGGCCTCGATCCGCCGAGCCAAAGAGGTAGGCGTGAAAAAAGTGCTCGGTTCCAGTCGGTCGCGACTATTTTGGCAGTTTATGGGCGAAACGATGCTCCAATGCCTTGTTGCACTTGGCTTGTCAATGGTGCTTCTTAGTGTGATGCTTCCCTATTTCAATCGGGAGTTTGGTGTTGAACTGCATTTTTTCCAAACTGGAAATACGGCGGCATTGATGGTACAGGTTGGATTAAGTCTATTGGTGATTATGCTCCTATCGGGATTGTACCCCGCGGTGTTCCTCTCCCGGTACAACACCTCGAAGGTATTGAAAGGGGATTATTCGAGCGGAACCCGGGGAATGGCGCTCCGCAACGCCTTGATCGTCGCTCAATTCGCCGTTGCCGCCTTTTTCATTTTCGGCACCGTTGTGGTGAGCCGGCAGCTCCAATACCTGCAAAATAAAGACACGGGGTTTTCGGGCGAACAGGTACTGCGCATCCAGCCATACCTACAAAACTCCCGGGATGAGGGCTTCGGCGCTATACGGAACACGTTGCTCCAGATCCCGGGTGTGCAATCCGTTGCCAAGACCACAGCAGTACCGGGTGATGCCTATGTAGATACCTCCACGATGGCGTTCAAACACCACGGCGAAATCTATCGGATGACATCCGTGAAAATCAGTGCCGATTACTTTGATGCCTTGAATATAGACCTCGTGAAAGGGCGATTGCTTAACGACAGCTACGTAGACCAGCATACACAATCGGCAGTTGTCAATGAAGCCGCGGCGAAGCAGCTGGGCCTTCAGCAGGCAGGCGAGACCTTAATCACGTTCCCCTATTGCGACAGCATCCCCGTGCGGGTGGTAGGTGTTGTGCGCGATTTCAACGTGATGGGTTTCGAGCAACGCATCCTGCCGGCCGTATACACCATTGGCAATACGGCCTGTGTATTTCAATCGGGCGGAGCCATCTTGGTGAAGCTAGGTGGAAACGACCTCCGGCAGACCGTGGCCGATATCGAAGAGGCATGGAAAACCATTGAGCCGGCCTTTGCCATACGTCACACGTTTCTCGACAGTCATTTCCAACAGCTTTTTGCCGGCCACCTACGGCTACAACGCGTGGTTAATTTCTTTGGCATGACGGCCATTACCATCGCCCTGATGGGGTTGTTTGCGCTGACTGCATTTCTGGTCAGCCAGCGAACCAAGGAAATCAGCATCCGAAAAGTGCTGGGTGCGGGTATCACGGACCTTGGCTGGCTGCTGGGCAGGGATTTCATAAGGCTCATCGCGATTGCGGTTCTCATCGCTGTTCCCGCCGGATGGTGGGCCGCCAACGAGTGGCTCCAAGGGTTCGCCTACCACATTAAATTGTCAGGATGGCTGTTTGTTTCGGCCGCAGGGGGTGTGCTCGCCATAGCTGCCTTAACGGTGGGAGTCCATACACTGAAAGCCTTACGGGCAAATATTGCCGATAACCTGAGGGATGATTGATTCATGGAATAACGATAAAAAAGAATAAGGATAAAAAAGAACAAGGAGTAAAGTCAGGCCAGCCTGTTGTCTAGTGTCTGTTATCTAGCGTCTCATATCTAAAAAATGATGAACAATACTTTCAAAACCACGCTCCGCCACCTGTGGCGCAACCGCCTCTTCACGGCGCTAAATGTCGTCGGCCTCGCCATTGGCATCAGTGCCTGCTGGATTATCTTCCGCATGGTGGATTACGAGTACAGTTTCGACAAGCAACTGCCCGCTGCCGAACAGATTTTTCAGTTGGTTAGTAAAAGTCGTGATAAAGACGGTCGGGAAGGTGGTTTCGCCGGTATCGAAAAACCGGTCGTTAATGTTTTACGCCATGACATATCGGGCACGGAATTGGTCATCCCCATGTTTTACAGATACTATAATACAGTATCTGTACAGGCCGGGCAAGGACAAACTCCCACCGTCTTCGACCGGAGTACCGAACAAGTGACTACCCTACCCAGCTATTTTGATCTCATCACTTACCGATGGCTAGCAGGCGATAAGAAGACTGCGCTCAATGCACCCGACCAAGTAGTGCTTACGGAAAAGAAAGCACGGGAATATTTCCCCGACTTAACCCCCGACCAGGTATTGGGGAAAACCCTTATTTATGATGACACCTTGCATAAACAGGTATCGGGTGTTGTCGCTGCCCTTGACTATCCCAATAGCTTCAACCGAAACAACACCGAATTTATGCGCATCAGCGAAGCCGACCTGAACGAGGGTCCCTGGGGCGGAATGAGCTCCAACGATCTGGTGTTTGTGAAGGCGCTGCCCCATACCGATCCGCAGGATATTGTAGATCAGGTGAATGTGTTTTGCCGGAAGTTCAATGCCGAGCAGTTTGCCAAATACCATTACGAGCACTGGTATGAATTGTTACCCTTGTCTGAAAGGCATTTTGCTACGAACTACGGCGCGCAGACGCGCACCGCAAATAAGAACGTATTGTATGGGCTGATGGCCGTGGGTGCCTTCCTCTTGGCGCTGGCCTGCATCAATTACATCAACCTCAGTACGGCCTTGCTGCCCCAACGGGCCCGCGAGATCGGCATCCGCAAAACCCTGGGCAGCACAGCAGGCGCGCTTATCCGGTACTTTATCGGTGAAACATTTATGGTAACACTACTTGCGCTGGCCCTATCCTTTCTGCTCACTTTCCTTGCCAGCAGATTATTTTCTGCATTCTTGCCGGAGGGTATGTTTGACTACGTGGACTATGGCAGCATGCTGCTGTTCACACTGCTCCTTGTCGCCGTGATCTCATTGCTTTCGGGACTCTATCCGGCTTTCCTATCCACGCGCATCAGCACCGTCAACGTATTGAAAGGCCAGACCAAAAATGTCGTCGGGCGAAACCGGCTGTCGCTCCGCAAAGGCCTGATTGTCTCCCAGTTTCTGGTGGCCCAGGTATTCATCGTTTCCGCTGTCATCATGGGGCAGCAACTCCGATACACGCTAAACAAAGATCTGGGGTTCAACAAAGAGGCTGTTATCACGGTAGATGTGCCTTATAAAGTATTCAACCGGCCTGAGAACAAGAACAAAGAGTTTGTGCTGCTCAACGAGCTAAAACGACTGCCCGGGCTCGCCGGTGTGGCCCTAGGTGACCGTCCGATGGATAATCGTATGGTGAGCAATTTGTATAGTTATTTCCGGGATACCGTTGAAATCCAACAGGCGTTGCATATGAAAATAGCCGATACGGCTTACATCGGTCTTTATGGAATGGAACTGATTGCCGGCCGCAATTTCCGACCTTCGGATACCATCAATGAAATGGTCATCAACAAAAAAGCAGTAGCGGCTTATGGGTTTTCGTCGCCAGAAGAGGCCATCGGCAAACTGCTGGTGCTCCCATCCAATGGCAATACCTATCCCATCGTAGGGGTGGTAGACGATTTCCATCAGATGGGGCTGCGGGCAGCGATTCCGCCGGCGGTCATTACTTCAGCCAAAAACCGCCTGCATACGTTCAACATCAAACTACCCAAAGAGCCCGCCCAATGGCAGGGAGCTATCGGAGCCATCGAAAAAGAATGGGACGATGTGTATGCCGGCATTCCGTTTGAATACCGTTTCTATGATAAATTCATCGAAGAATATTACGAAGACGACCGTAATACCCAAACACTGGTTCGCGCCGCCACCGGCATCACCATCTTTATCAGTTGCCTTGGGTTGTTCGGGCTGGCCACACTGATGGCGTTCCAACGGTCGAAAGAAATCGGCATCCGTAAGGTGCTGGGTGCCACCGTGTCGGGCATCGTGGGATTGTTATCGAAGGATTTCGTGAAATTGGTGCTGTTGGCCGTGCTGATTGCCACACCCATTGCCTGGTGGATGATGAACAAATGGCTAGCCGATTTTGTATACCGCATTGACATCCGTTGGTGGATGTTCGCCCTTGCGGGGGTGGGTGCCGTCGCGATTGCGTTGGCCACGGTAAGCTGGCAGGCCATACGGGCGGCGGCGGCCAATCCAGTGGATAGTTTGAGGGATGAGTGATTTGTTGATTAAAGATTTAAAGAACAAGGAGTAAAGACCCGCCGGTCTGTTGTCTAATGTCTTAATAGCTTATAAAATGATAAAGAACTACATAAAAACCACCTTTCGCCACCTTTGGCGCAACCGGCTGTTTACCGGGCTGAATATCTTTGGTTTGGCCATCGGCATCAGCGCCTGCTGGATTATTTACCGCATCATCGATCACGAATTCAGCTACGATGCGGGCTTGCCCAATAGCGAGCGCATCTTCAAGGTCATCAGTTCATTCAACCGGGACGGTAAGCAATCCGCGATAGGCGGGGTATCAGCGCCATTGCCGCAGGGCATAGTGGATGAGATAAGCGGAGTGGACTATGTAGTGCCGGCCTTCCGTCGATGGGCTTACCACGCCGAAATCAAGCGAGAAAACCAGCCCCCATTTGTAAAGGAAGAGCCTGAGGGCATCGTAGCTACAAATGCCACTTACTTCGAAATGCTCCCTTATCGGTGGTTGGCCGGCGATAAGCGTACGGCACTGGATGCACCCGAAAGTGTCGTGCTCACGGAAAGCCGTGCTAACCTGTATTTTCCGAATATCAAACCCGAAGCCGTGCTGCACCAAACCATCACCTACTACGGGCAGGATACCGTGACCCGTACCGTAACCGGGGTGGTTGCCGACTATGATACCCCTTCCGAATTCACCGGTCAGGAATTTGTTTTACTACCGAAAATTGCCTACGAGACCAATCAGTGGACGAATACCAACGGCACCGATCGGCTGTACCTGCAGTTTGGCGAGGGTATAAGCGTGGCCACCAAGCTGCAAGAAATCAATGAACTAGATGCACGCCATTGGGCAGCACTCGCCGAAGAGCAGGGAAAAACGGGTGCTCTCACACGCAGCAGGACCTACGAGTTCCTCCCCATTCGAGACGTCCACTTTGCCACCCACGTGGCCGAGTGGGGGGTGGCCAAAACCAGCAAGCCCGTCATGTATGGCCTCATCGGAATCGGCATCTTCTTATTGCTGCTCGCCTGCATCAACTACATCAACATGAGTGTGGCCCAAATCCCACAGCGGGGGAAGGAAATCGGTGTACGCAAAACACTCGGCGGCGGCCGTTGGCAGCTGATTAGCCAGTTCCTTAGCGAAACCCTGGTCGTCTCCCTTATGGCATCCATACTGGCTTTCGCCTTTGCTCGCTTAGGCTTCTGGCTACTGGAAGATATCATCCCCGTGGGTGTTTCCCTCCAAAGCAATGTTTATCAATTGATCGGCTTCATCCTTGCGCTAACGGTACTCATCAACCTCCTGGCTGGTCTCTATCCGGGCTGGCTGATTACCCGTGTAAAAACGGTTAATGTCTTCAAGAATTGGTTTGACGGCGCAACGCCAACACGTGGGTTTGGCTTGCAGAAAGTACTGATCGTTTTCCAGTTTACCATTGCACTGGTGTTCATCATCTGCACCATTATTGTAAGCACCCAACTACGCCACACCCTGAAGGCCGACATGGGTTTTAATAAAGAAGCGACGGTATTGGTGGACGTGCCGTGGAAATACCTTAACGACCCGCGCTACGAAGACAAACAATTTACGCTACTGCATGAAATCCGCACCCTGCCGGGCGTTTCCGGAGTGGCATTAGGAACGGCCCCGTTATCGTCCGGCTACTCATCCAGTCCGTTCGGCTACGAAGCCGATGGGAAAGAGCCCCTGGAAATCACCGGCTTCAAGAAGACCATCGATACCGCATACCTCGCACTGTATGACATGGCGTTGGTAGCAGGCCGGAATATCCATGCTTCCGACACCATTTCCGAATTTATCATCAACGAAACCGCAGCCAAAGCATTCGGGTTTGCCACCCCACAAGCGGCCATCGGCCAGTTTATCGGGCAGCGCGGCAATACCAAACATCCGATCGTTGGCGTGGTAAAAGACTTCCACACACAGGATTTTTACACGCCCATCAAATCGACGATCTTATCGAGCTACAAGGCAAACCTGTCCTCATTCAACATCAAGCTGGATAACAGCGATCCCAGCCGATGGCAGGCCACCTTGGAAGCGATTGGCAATAAATGGGCACAATTCTACCCCGCAGACGCCTATCAACACCGTTTTTATGACGAGACGCTGGAGGCCATGTACCGCCAAGAGCGACAGGTGGGCCGGCTGATTAACCTGGCGACAGCCATTACCATCGTCATCAGCTGCCTTGGCTTGTTCGGGCTGGCCACGCTAATCGCCTTCCAGCGTACCAAGGAAATCGGCATCCGTAAGGTGCTGGGCGCTACGGTAACGGGTATTGTGGGGTTGCTTTCAAAAGATTTCGTCAAATTGGTTTTGATTGCCGTCGTCATCGCTTCGCCGATAGCGTGGTGGGCCATGAACAACTGGCTCGCCGATTTCGCCTACCGCATCGATATCCAATGGTGGATGTTTGCCGCAGCGGGAGGGGCGGCGTTGGCGATCGCACTGGTTACCGTCAGCGGGCAAGCGATACGGGCGGCGGTGGCAAATCCGGTGGATAGTTTGAGGGATGAATGATGCATGGATTACAGACAAAAAGAGCAAAGATAGATCAATGATAAGGAACTATTTCAAAACCGCCTGGCGGAACCTGACCCGCAATAAATGGTCATCAAGCATTAATATTCTCGGACTTGCTATCGGATTGGCTACCTGTTTGATTATCTTGCTGTTTGTAAATCATGAGTTGGGTTACGACCGCTTTCATAAAAAGGCCGACCGCATTGCGCGTATTTACTTTGAGGGCAATGTGCAGGGTGAAAAAATGAAAGAAACGGTGGTGATGGCACCAGTAGCGGAAACCCTGAAAAAAGATTTTCCCGAAGTGGAGGATGCCACCAGGCTCCGAAGCTATGGTTGGGCTCCCCAGCTGGCTGTGCATGACCATGTGTTCAAACAGGATGCATTGGCCTACGTGGATGCAAATTTCTTCGATGTATTCACACTTCCCTTTATCAATGGAGACCCTAAAACGGCCCTGGTAGAACCCAACACGGTTGTACTCACCAAGGCTATCGCCCAAAAATATTTCGGTGATGAAGAAGCGCTGGGGCAAATCATCCATTTTAAAACGGAGGATAAAGCGCCTATGAAGGTAACAGGTGTGATTGAAAATATCCCGCTGAACAGTCACTTTCAATTTGGGCTTTTGACTTCTATGAATAGCCTTGATGATGCAAGGCAGCAAAACTGGATGAATTCAAACTACTACACCTATGTGCTGTTAAAAGATAGAAGGGATTTTGAAAAGTTAAACGCAAAAGTGCCGCTGCTGGTTGATACCTACATCGGCCCGCAGATGAAAGATGGCATCGGCCAAACGCTAGCCGAATTCAGGAAGAGCGGCAGCAACCTCACTTTCCAACTACAGCGGCTTACCGATATTCACTTGTATTCAGATTTTCCTTACGACCTGAGTGCACCGGGGGACGTTCGTTATGTGTATATTTTCAGTGCTATTGCATTGTTTATGTTGTTGATAGCTTGTATCAATTTCATGAACCTTTCCACGGCCGAGGCCGCTAAACGCACACGTGAAGTCGGCATACGCAAAGTGCTCGGTTCGTTAAAAAGCGAATTGGTAAAACAATTCCTGATGGAAACGATCCTCATCGCAGCGATTGCATTATTGCTTTCACTTTTATTGATAAAAGGCGCACTACCGTTTTTCAACGACCTTTCGGGATTGCAGTTAACGCTCAGCTTCACCGAAAAACCATGGATGATACCTGCTTTGATAGGTGCCGTCCTCATCACAGGGTTGCTTGCCGGAAGCTACCCCGCATTTTACCTTTCTTCATTTAAACCCGTGGCGGTGTTGAAAGGAAAATGGAACCCCGTAAAAAATGGCGTGAGTTTCAGGAGCACATTGGTGGTGTTCCAGTTTTTCATCTCCATCATGCTCATGGTAAGTACCATCGTTGTTTACAAACAACTTTCCTATATACGCAATAAAGATGTGGGGTATGACAAAGACAAGGTAATGGTCATCTCCAATGTATGGGCATTGGGAAACAATATGGATGTTTTCAAGCAGCAACTGCAGAGCGATCCCGCGGTGACCCATGTAAGTGCTTCAAGGTATTTGCCTGCCGGCAGCAGTGATAACAACAATTTTTTTGTTTCTACCGAACAGGAACCCGATAGGCTTGTAAAAGCATTGCGGTACGAAATAGACGAACACTACATTTCAACGCTTGGTATACAATTGGAAAGTGGCAGAAATTTTTCTCAGCAATACGGTATGGATTCAGCGGCTGTCATCGTGAATGAGGCGGCCGTAAATGCGTTGGGGTGGAAAGGGGACCCCCTGGACCGAACCATCTCCCGAACCGGCAGCAATGGCAAAGAAACATATCGCGTAATCGGGGTGGTCAAAGACTTTCATTTCCGGTCGTTACACGAACGGATTTCGCCATTGATCATGGTGTTGGCTCCTGATCCGGGCAATCTCGTGGTAAAAATTAACACGGCCGATATTTCAGGCTTTACGGCAAAACTGCAACAACGATTTGCAGCGTATGGCGCAGAAGACCCGATGGATTATTCCTTTTTAGATGAGCGCTACAATAATACATACAAAGCGGAGCAAAAGATCGGGACGATACTGGGTATTTTTGCAATGCTCACCATTTTTATTGCCTGCCTGGGCTTATTTGGCCTTGCAAAATTTACGGCCGAGCAACGTACGAAAGAAATCGGCATCCGCAAGGTGCTCGGTGCCACCGTTACGCAGCTGTCGGCCATGCTCTCGAAAGATTTTTTAAAACTGGTATTGATTGCGGTGGCCATCGCCTCACCCATTGCTTGGTGGGCGATGAACCAGTGGCTGGCCGACTTCGCCTACCGCATCGACATCCAATGGTGGGTATTCGCCGCAGCCGGGCTGGCGGCAGTAGTGATTGCGCTGGCCACGGTAAGCTGGCAGGCCATACGGGCAGCGGCGGCCAATCCGGTGGATAGTTTGAGGGATGAATAACTGCACCATTGCACATTCTTGACAACTTGACAAGAAAATATTATCTTTGTCTATATGAAAACGATGACAGTTGGTGAATTCAAGACACGCTTT